>NZ_JBEOVJ010000044.1:0-23612 GCF_040295435.1 Streptomyces sp. NPDC002809 | reverse complement strand
ACGGCCCACGTCGTGGCGGACGGCCTACGTCGTGCCTGACGGCCCACGTCGTGGCGGACGGCCTACGTCGTGCCTGACGGCCCACGTCGTGGCGGACCTGCGGCCACCACCCGCCTGAGCCCTACTGACGTGCGCGGACCACGCCCTCGATCTGGTGGAGTTGGGCTTCGAGGAGCTCCTCGAACGCGGCGCGGCGGTCCGCGCCGAGGGGGCGTACGTCGCGCGCGAAGTGGGCCAGGGCCGGGAAGCGCTCGGGGTCGGCGCCCAGGACGGCCACACGGAACAGTTCCATGCCCTGCTCGTGCTCTTCCGGGCCGACCGTGCTGCCCCCCGCCTCGGAGGCGATCAGCGCGGCGATGAGGACCGCGATCCGGTGGTAGCGCACAGGGATCTCCTCGTCGGGCAGTCCCGACGCGCGCAACGCCTGCAGCACCTCCTCCATGACCATGCGGGAACCGGTGCCGCTCGACGCGTAACGTCCCCAGACCGCGGCAAGCTGCGGCTGCCGGCCGAAGGCCTCCCGCAGGCGCAGGGCCAGGGCGGTGATGCGCTGCTTCCAGTCCCCCTCGGCGCGGTAGCCGTCCATGGCGGCCAGGAGGATCCGGTCGGCGACCGCGCGCAGCAGTTCGGTCTTGCTGCGGAAGTGCCGGTAGAGGCTGGAGGAATCCGTCCCGAGGGCCGCGGCCAGTCTGCGCACGCTGAACGAGTCCGCGTCGCTCGTGCGCAGCAGCTCCGCCGCCGCATCCAGGATCTCTTCGGTCGACCAACGCCTTCGGCCTGCCATCTTGCTCCTCTCGCCGGATCTCAGCCTAACTTATGCACTTGGTGTTGCACGCACCGCGTGCATAATGAGGGCATGGGTGTGCCGGCGGCCTGCGAGGGAGGGCGGCCCGGCATGCCGCTCGTGCCCTGTTGTCCCGGGTTGCGCGCCCGATGCGGTGCTCACCCCGGGGAATACGGAAGGACGCATGACGTGAAGAACCCACTGGATTCCGCAGCGCTGAACGAGGCCATCGAAAACGTCCACCGCGCCGGTATGCCGGGGCTGTTCGCCGAGGTGCGGGACGGCGACCAGATCTGGCGCGGCGCCGCAGGCGTCGCCGATGTCACCACCGGCCGCCCCGTCACCGCCGCCATGCGGCACCGCGTCGGCAGCATCACCAAGACCTTCACCGCCGCCGCGGTCCTGCAGCAGGCCGAGAGCGGCCGGATCGGTCTGGACACCCCGGTCGGCACCTACCTCCCGGAGCTGGTTCCCGGGGAGCGCGGTGACGCGATCACGGTCCGGATGCTGCTCAACCACACCAGCGGCCTCGCCGAGTACCTCCCGTACGCCTACCCGTCCCTCAAGGCGTTTCCCGTCCTCGCGGAGACGGGACCGGAGAGCCTGGACGACCACCGGTTCACGCGGTTCGACCCCGTCGAACTGATCGCGATGGGGGTGACCGCACCCGCCGTCGGCACCCCGGGCGGCGCGCCCGGGGTGTACTCCAACACCAACTACCTGCTTCTCGTCCAGCTCCTGGAGCAGGCGGCCGGCATCACGGCCGAGCGGTACATCACCCGCAACGTCATCGAGCGAGCCGGGCTCCGGGACACCGAACTTCCCACCGGGCGACACGTCACCGGGCCGCACTCGCAGCTCTACGAGTCGTGGTTCGGCATGATCGACCCGCCGCGCGACTACAGCGTCTACGACATGTCGTGGGTGGGGCCGTCGGCCTCGCTGATATCGACCGTCGCGGACCTCAACCGGTTCTACGGCGCGCTGCTGGCCGGGAAGATCGTCGGCCCGTCGTCGCTGGAGGAGATGCGGCGCACCGTCCCGGTGGTCTCCCAGGAGGGAAGGGTGATCGAGTACGGCCTCGGCCTGCACCCGATGGAAGGTCCGGGGCAGGGCACCTTCTGGGGGCATGGCGGCACGGTCTGGGGCGGCGGTGCGCTGGCGATGACCCGTGCCGACGGCCGGCGGCAGATGGCGGTCGCGGTGAACATGCAGCGGTGGAACAGGCTCGACTCCGACGGCAGGCCGCAGCCGCACCCCGTCGACGGTGCGCTGGCGGCCTTCTACCGGGCGGCCATGTACGGCTGACCGGTCATTGCGCCGGGGTCACCGTTTCGTCGGCCTTGATGTCGAAGTTGATCTGCTTGTCGACGACAGAGGTGACGGTCACCGACACTCCCAGGGTGCTGCCATCACCTGCTGTGAGCTTGCAACGGGTGGTGGTGCCGACCTTCCCGACGAGGTCCTCGGGACACGTGACGTCCGGCGTCGGCCGGCCCGTCGTGGCGGCGAGCTTCTTGGCGACCGTGGTGCCCAGCTTGTCCTTGGACAGCTTCGGCTCGGAGTCACCCACGCTGACGGAGCCCGAACAGCCGGCGAGCAGCACGCCCGCGGCGATGGCGGAGAGGCTCCAGGTTGCTGCGGACGAGCGGGCTATTGCCATGGTGTGCTCCATTGCGGACGAGCGATACGGGAAGTGGCCGGAAGCCTACTGCCCGCGCGTCATGCACATGCACATGCGCATGTGCGCAGCCGGGGCCGGGACAGCCGGAATCCAGGCTGCTCGGCAGGGCGGGCGCGGCGCTGTCCGTTTCTGTCGGTCTGGTTTGATGCCGGCATGACGGATTGGTCGCAGCTCAGCCACGCGTACGGCTCCGCCGAGGACATACCGGCTCTGCTGGACCGGATCGCGTCCGATCCGGCTTCCGGGCACTGGAGCGACCTCTGGTCGGCGCTCTGCCACCAGGGCAGCGTGTACTCGGCCAGCTTCGCGGCACTGCCCTGGCTGGCCGGCATGGCCGGCACGGACGACCGGGACCAGGCGGTGAGCGCGCTGACGCTGGCGGGCGCGATCATGGCGGGTGCCGACCAGTCGCACGGGGCGGGCAATGTCCGCGTGAGGCACGCCTCCGAGGTGGCGACCCTGCTGTCCCTCGCGAACGAGCACCTCCGAACGGCTGCCGGTCGCAGCGAATACGTCTACCTCCTGGAAGCCGTACTGAGCTTCGAGGGCGTCTTCGGCTGGAGCGAAGACCTGGCGCAGGGGCTCGCGAACGAGGAGTACGAGGTCTCCTGTCCCGGCTACGGCTGTGCGGCGGTGATGTTCATCGTCGTGGGCGAGCACGGGTTCTTCTCGTCCGTCGGCGACTACGCGATGTCGGACGATCAGGTGAGGACGAAGCCTCTGCGTCCCGCTGAGCCCACCGGCCTGACCGGCATCGGCCGACGCCTCCACGACGTCGCGCTCGCCGACGGCCGGCAGGAGGTCGCCAAAATGCTGACCTACGTCTTCGGCGGTGCGACCTGCCCGGACTGCGAGGAGGACTTCTCCGTGGCTGCTCGGATCAGTGCCAACTGGGCGGCCGCTTCGGGCGGCTGACGGTGCCCGGCCACGGGCACACCAACTCGGCACCGGGCCGAGCGGGAGCGACCCGCACCGGGCCGAGCGGAAGCGACCGTCTCGGACCATCGTCGTTCTCCGGTGTGCACCGACCACGCCTGCCGCAAAGAGCAGGCGGCATGGTCAGCCGCTGCACCATCCGGCGGAGGAAGCACCCAGTCGATATTCGCTTGCGCGCCATCGTTACGCAGGTCAACGTCGCCTGACACCTCACGAAGGCAGAGACGATGACCACGCAGGCTCCCCACGTCGACCACGAACTCATCCAGGCAGCGGCCCACGTCGCGCGCACTCGCTGCCGGGGCGACAACCACACCATGGCGGCCGCAGCCCGTGCCCAGGACGGCCGGATCGTCACCGCGGTGAACGCGTACCACTTCACCGGCGGCCCCTGCGCCGAGCTGGTTCTCCTCGGCGCGGCAGCCGCCCAGGGCGCCTACGAGCTGGACACGATCGTCGCCGTGGGCGACCGCGACCGGGGGGTCGTCCCCCCGTGCGGACGGTGCCGGCAGGTCCTTCTCGACTACTTCCCGGCCCTCAAGGTCATCGTCGGGGCCGGGAACCGGCTCCGGACGGTCTCCATCACCGATCTGCTTCCCGAAAGCTACGTCTGGGCCGACCACCAGCTGGACACCGAGGAAGCCGCGGAAGCCGAGGAAGCCGCAGAAGATGCGGAAGATGCGGAAGCCAAGAAAGCCAAGAAAGCCGCGGAAGCCGAACCGCTCGGCACGAGCTGACAAGGCCGGACATCAACACTGCCGCCCGCCAGGGATTACGGGACAGCCCGTATCGACCGCTAGCTTCGCCGCCACGGCCTCGCCTACGACCAGGTCGTGGTCATGGGCGCCCTCGTGCTCACCGACCTGAACCTCGGAGGCGATCGAGCCGCGCGTTTCCTTGGCCCCGACGGCCTGGGGGAACAGTGGCTCGACGAGGCACCCCACATGCAACCCACCGTTGGACCCCGCCACCTGCCTCGGCCTGATCCGCCGACTCTGCGCCTTCGTCGACGAATGCGCGGAGACGGAATGACCGCGAGGGCCTGAGGGGAGGAGACTGCCAGTGCGCGATGCTGACCGGTCCTCACGCAGGCATGTTTGCCTGGGTCATGCCCCCAGGTCCTCCGTCACGGGCAGGCACTCGGTGAGCAGGTCGACGACGTCTCGCCAGGCTCGCCGCGCGTGCTGTGGGTGGTAGCCGACACCGGGGACCATGGGGTGGTCGACCGGCGGGTGGTGGAAGGCGTGCAAGGCGCCGCCATAGACCGAGAGGCGCCAGTCGACGCCCGCAGCCTGCATCTCAGCGGTGAACGCGTTTCGTTGCGCGGGCGGCATGATCGGGTCCTCCGATCCGACCCCGGCCCACACCGGGCAGCGGATGCGCGCTGCCTCGCCCGGTCGGCCCGTGGTGGTTGCGTTGACTGTCCCGATCGCGCGCAGGCCGACGCCGCCTCGCCCGAGTTCCAGCGCGATGGCGCCCCCGGTGCCGTAGCCGATGGCGGCGATCCGGTCGGGGTCGGTCCGGGGCTCGGCGCGCAACTCGTCGAGTGCCGCGTGGCCGACGTGCCGCATCCGGTCGGGATCAGCGAGCAGCGGCAGGCAACGGGCCAGCATCTCCTCGGGGTCACCCAAATAGCGCCCGCCGTGAAGGTCGAAGGCCAGCGCTACATATCCCAGCTCGGCGAGAGCATCGGCCCGGCGGCGCTCGACGTCGCTGAGCCCCATGCCCTCGGGTCCGAGCAGTACTGCGGGCCGACGGCCGACACCGGCCGGGAGCGCGAGGTGCCCGACCATCGTCAAACCGTCGGCCGGGTACTCGACCGCACGCGTCGTAATCGTCGTCATGAGACCGGACTGTAGTGATCGTCGATCCCGGTCCGGCCGGTGTTCTGCCGTTGGCGGAACACCGTTGGGTGTCCCTGAAATACGGGACGGGCCCGGCGTTCATGGCTTGGAGGCCGGTCAGGACCGAGGAATCGTCAAGACTTGGGGACCGAGTCAGGTCGGTGTTGGTCTGGATGTTGCAGTCGGCGGCTCGCTGCGTTCCGAACGCGACGGGTTCGTCCCCGTTCGGCGAGCAGGCTGAGGGCCTCAGGTGAGGCGACGACGAGTACGACCGAGGCCGTGCGCTGGAACCAGTCGGATGCAGTGGTGAGGTCTTCGGCGGTCCATGACTCGTCCAGCGCGATTGCCCTGAGCAGGGTCCACTCGCGCAGCCGACGGGCGAGGAAGGGACGGTCTCCGATTACTGTGGCCAAGGTCCGGGCCCAAGCGGGGAACGCCGGGTCGGTCAGCAGGCGGGCTGCCCGACGCTCAAGGTGGCGGTTGACCGTGGCCTCCGCCATCGACACGTTCGGATCTTCCAGGACGGTGGCCACCAGGGCGGCCTCGTCCGCCTCCGAGACATCTTCCAGATCCCCCAGGTACCTGCGGTAGCGGAGGTGCTCGGGGGGTTCCTCGCCGAAGGACTGGTCGGTCATACGGGGAGCCCTTCCGGTCGCTCCACCAGCTGGCCGCGTTCGAAGCGTGCTCCGACGCGGACCAGGGCGACCAAGTGGGGTGTGTTCACGGCCCGCCAGCGGGCCTGGGCGGACTCGACGAGCTTGAAGACCATGGCCGGTCCTGCGGCGCGGGAGCCGGCGCCTTTGGTGACCTTGGTGCGGAGCCGGACGGTGGCGACGGTGGACTCGATCGGGTCGGTGGTGCGCAGATGGATCCGGTGCTCAGCGGGGGAGTCGAAGAACGCCGGCATCTTGTCCTCATCGTCCGTGATCCGTTCGGCGACCTTGGGGCACTTCGCCCCGTAGGCCTGCGCGAAGTCGTGGACCGCCTTGACAGCGTGGTCCTTGTCCCCGGAGTTGCAGATCTCCTGGAAGGTGCGCTTGGCCGCCGGCTGGGCGGACTTCGGGAGCGCGTCGAGCACATTGGCCGAGAGGCCCTCGAACCACTCGACTCCCAGGGGCATCGGCCGAAGCTCCTGGGTGAGTTCGTTGAGCATGATGTACGGATCACCCATTCCCACGCCCCCGTTGCGCTCGATTCACGGACCTTCCCAGCCATCCGAACAGGCCACCGGGTGACTAGAAAGGCAGTTCGCCGGCTTCCGACGGTTCTGACCAGCCGCTTACCCAGTGCCCGGGGAGGGCGGCGCAGAGCGATTCCAGGTCGGCCGGCGTCCTTCCCCGAACGTGCAACCAGCTTCGGTCACCCAGCCCGTCGAGCCGCAAGAGCTTTCCCGGCGCGGAAAACCAGCACACGGGTGACTCTTCCTTCCCCGTCCACATCGGGTACTCGGGAAACTCAACCGGCGCGAACCGAATCGGCAGCTCTCGAATCAGGCCGGCGGGAAGTTCGCAGGCGTTGTAGAGCCGTCCTTCGCTGCCAAGCAGCATCTCGCTGAGTACGAGCTCGACACAGGCCAGGGAGACCCGCTCCAGGTAGCGGACCCAACCATCGCGTGACTGGACGAACACCGGCGGATCGTCCTGACCGAGGTCCCGCAGCCGCACTCCCCAAAAAGCGCATCCCTGGTTCTCGCTGCGGAAGACGAGCACTCCACCGAACTCGTCGTGCACGAACAGCTCGGAAGGGCGCAGCAGCGGGTCCTGGTTGCCGGTGAGGTCGTGACGCGTACCGAGAAGCGAGTACGCCTCGCGCAACGCGGTCGGCAGTGTGAGCCCCAGCATCTCCTCGGCTCGCTCCAGCTCCGCCGCTCGCGTACCCGCGCCGTCGGCGAGCGGCTCCGCCCACGCTGCAGCAAAGTCCCGAACGAAGGCCCAGGCTCGCGCCCTGTCGGGTATCCCACCGCGCAGAGCTTGAGCCACATCGAACTCGTCAACCATGCGGTGGACCGTACAGGCCGGCCGGCTTCGCCGGGACTCCCGCCAGTTCGTTTGCCAGAACCACTGGGACTCGCCACATCTACTGAGAACGGACAGCAGTCACAACGGCCCGTCCGAGTGGCGCCGAACACTTTTGCAAGCGTCTGCTTGCAAAAGTTAGCAGTGGGGGTCCACTATCGGGACATGGCCTCACTCAACGTCGGCAATCTCGGCGAGTACCTGCGCGAGCAGCGCCGTACCGCGCAGCTGTCGCTGCGGCAGCTCGCCGATGCCGCCGGGGTGTCCAATCCCTACCTCAGCCAGATCGAGCGCGGGCTGCGCAAGCCAAGCGCCGAGGTCCTGCAGCAGGTCGCCAAGGCGCTGCGGATCTCTGCCGAGACCCTGTACGTACGGGCCGGGATCCTGGACGAGCGGGAGCGGGACGAGCTGGAGACGCGGGCGGTGATTCTGGCCGATCCGTCGATCAACGAGCGGCAGAAGAGCGTGCTGCTGCAGATCTACGCCTCCTTCCGCAAGGAGAACGGGTTCGAGGACGAGCCCGTGAACGACTCCGTGGACTCCGCGGACGGCGAGGGGCGCGCGGCCGGTGCGGATGCGCCCTTCAGTACCGACGGCAGTGCTGCCGATACAGGTTCAAAGCCTTCGAAACCCTCACACTGAGTCTGATGATCCGGGAGGACCACAGTCATGGCCATCACCGATGACCTGCGTAAGACCCTCACCGACCCGACCCCCCTCTACTTCGCCGCCGGTACGGCCGACCTCGCCGTGCAGCAGGCCCGGAAGGTTCCGGCCCTGATCGAGCAGCTGCGGGCCGAGGCGCCCGACCGCATCGATGCGGTGCGCAACACCGACCCGAAGGCCGTGCAGGAGAAGGTGGCCGGGCAGGCCAAGGAGGCGCAGGCCACCCTCTCCGCCAAGGTCACCGAGGTGATCGGGGCGTTCGACACCGATCTGAAGAAGCTGGGCGAGAGCGCGCAGGACCTGGCGCTGCGCAGCGTCGGCGTAGCCGCCGAGTACGCGGTCAGGGCCCGGGAGACGTACGAGAAGGTCGCCGAGCGCGGCGAGCAGACCGTGCGGACGTGGCGTGGTGAGACCGCCGAGGAGATCGTCGAGATCGCCGTCGTCGTCGAGCCGCGCAAGGAGTCGAAGCCGGAGACGGTGAAGGCGGAGCCCAAGGCCGGACCGAAGCCCGCCGCCAAGCCGGCGCCTGCGGCCAGGCCCGCGGCCAAGACCGTCAAGGCCGAGGCCAAGCCGGCCCCCGCTACCGCCAAGAAGGCGCCCGCGCGCAAGCCGGTCGCCAAGAAGACCACGCCGCCCACCGCCAAGTAGCGGCGCGATGCCCGGCAGGTGTGCCGGGAGGACGGGCGGGCACCTTTCGGGGTGGCCCGGTCGTTGTCCCGGTACCTTGGCCGCGAGGCGCTCATCCACTGACTAGGCGGTGCACATCATGTTGCTCGAAGGCTTCAGCACATTCCTCGGGCTGATCTACACGGCCATGCTCGTCCTCGCCGTGGTCGCGCTGGTCATGGCGGCGATGGCCCGCGAGGACGCCTACCGCGCCGCGGACAAGCAGAAGAAGTCCTTCTGGCTGATCATTCTCGGCATCGCGGTGGCGGTGAACCTCTGGGTGCCCATGCTGTTCGTGCAGCTCGCCGGGCTGGTCGCGTCCATCGTGTTCTTCGTGGACGTGCGGCCCGCGCTCAAGGCCGTGTCGGGCGGCGGCCGTCGCGGCGGCTCCAGCAGCGACGGTCCGTACGGGCCCTACAACGGCGGTCGTTGAGCGCCTGCGGCTGACACCTGTCCGGGGCGGGGGCGCGGGATGCTCCGGCCCCGGTCGCCGTTCTGCGCCCGGAGGCGGGCGCCCTCGCGGGCCGTGTCCTGGTCGCGGTCGAGCAGCAGGACCGCGACGTCGTCGGTCAGTTCGCCGCCGTTCAGCTCCCGGACGTGGGTGACCGCAGCCTCCAGGAGGTCCTCGCCGGTCAGGCCCTCGGACAGCTGACGGTTGATCATCGCGACCATGCCGTCCTGGCCGAGTCGCTGCGTGCCGTTGCCGACGCGGCCCTCGATCAGCCCGTCCGTGTACATCATCAGGCTCCAGGAGCCGCCCAGTTCCACCTGCCGGCGCGGCCAGCGGGCGCGCGGGAGCAGGCCGAGTGCCGGGCCGCCGTCCTCGTACGGGAGCAGGTGCGCGGCCCGCCCCTGGCGGGCGATCAGCGGTGCGGGGTGGCCCGCCAGGCACAGGCCCGCACGGCGGCCGTCGGGGGCGATGTCGACGGTGCAGAGCGTCGCGAAGATCTCCTCGCTCTCCCGCTCGTGCTCCAGCACCTGCTGGAGCGTGGAGAGCAGCTCGTCGCCGCAGAGTCCGGCCAGTGTCAAAGCCCGCCACGCGATGCGCAGTTCCACGCCGAGGGCCGCCTCGTCCGGGCCGTGGCCGCAGACGTCACCGATCATCACGTGGACCGTGCCGTCGGGCGTGCGGACCGTGTCGTAGAAGTCGCCGCCGAGCAGGGCGCGGCTGCGGCCGGGGCGGTAGCGGGCCGCGAAGCGCAGGTCGGATCCGTCGAGCAGCGGTGTGGGCAGCAGGCCGCGCTCCAGGCGGGCGTTCTCCTGGGCACGCAGCCGGGACTCGGTGAGCTGGTGCTGGGCGACGTCGGCGCGTTTGCGTTCGACGGCGTAGCGGATGGCGCGGCTGAGCAGCCGGCCGTCCAGCTCGCCGCGGAAGAGGTAGTCCTGTGCCCCCACCCGTACCGCCTCGGCCGCCAGCTCGGCGTCGTCCTCGGCCGTGAGGGCGAGCACGGCGTGCCGGGGTGCGATGCGCAGCACGTGCTTGAGGATGGCGAGGCCGTCGGGCTCCGCCCCCCGGTCGCCGCGCGTCTCGGCGCCCGACGGCAGCGCCAGGTCCAGCAGGATGCAGTCCACGTCGTCGGTGAGGAGCCGGCCCGCCTCGGTCAGGTTGCGGGCGGCGCGGATACGGACCCGGGCACCGGCCGCGGCGGAGAGCTCCGGGACGCTGAAGGTGCCCGCCGGGTCGTCCTCGATCACCAGAAGGGTGAGGTCGGTGCCACTGCTGGCCTCCGCAGCGGGAACGGCACGTTGCTGCGGTACGGGTACGGGCATCGGTTCGGGTTTCCTTCCCTCCCCCCGAGGGCGCGGCGGGACGACGATCGACGACCCGCCAGACGGGGACGATAGCGGTACGGGATGTGGGAACGGAATGGCGCACGGCACTCGGCCTCCGGCATATGCACCGCCATAAGCCGCGTCAGGTCACGGATCAGGCGCGATGTGCCCGTCCCGGGGTGCCCGGGGCGGCATGACAAAGGTCACGCCCGCCGTCCTGGGCACAGTGGCGCCGCTCACGCCGGTGTTCGCGGGGAGTGTCCCGGGTGCGCCGCGGGAGCGCGCGGCGGGGGAGCGGCCGCTCCCGTGGGTCGTCCTACTTGTCCGGGCGGACCGCTCCCAGGATCTCCATCGAGCCCGCCCCGGCGAGGGTGACGTCGCGGCCGGGACGCGGGGCGTGCACGATCGCACCGTCGCCGATGTACATCCCGACGTGGCTGGCGTCGCTGTGGTAGATGATCAGGTCGCCGGGGCGCAGGTCCTTGATCGCGATGTGCGGCAGCTGCCGCCACTGCTCCTGCGAGGTGCGCGGGATCGGCCGTCCGGCCGCGGCCCAGGCCTGGGAGGTCAGTCCGGAGCAGTCGTACGACTTGGGGCCCTCGGCTCCCCACACGTACGGCAGGCCGATCTTGGAGGTCGCGAAGGCCACCGCCTTCCTGCCGCCCGCCGTCGCCTTGCGGTTGATCTCCTTCAGCGCGCCGGAGCCCAGCCAGGCGGTCTGTGACTTGTACTCCGCCTCCTGCTCCAGCTGGAGGAGCCGGGCGCGCTCCTTCTTCTCCAGCTGGGACTCCAGCTTCTTCGCCGCCTCGATCTGCGCGTTGATCTTCTTCTTGGCCTTGGCCTGCTTGACGCGATTGGCTTCGAGCTTCGTCCAGTTGGTGCTCGCGTCCTGCGTGTACGTCTCCAAGTCCTCCTGGGTCCTGTTCAGTTCCCCCAGGAGCCCCTTGGTGGCCTTCTGGCCCTGGCGGGCCCGGCTGACACCGTCAAGGAAGAGCTGCGGGTCGCCGCTGAGCATGAGCCGGGCGCCCGGCGGCAGTCCGGCGTTGCGGTACTCGTCGCGGGCCTGCGCGCCCGCCCTGTTCTTGAGCTCGGCGATCTTCGCCTGGCCCTCGACTATGGCCTGGGCCAGCTTGACGATCTCGCCCGACTGCTTCTTGGCCTTCTCCTCGGCGAGCTTGTACGCGTCCGCGGCCGACCCGGCGGCCCGGTAGAGGCCGTCGATCTCCTGGCGCACCTCTTCGAGGCTCTTCCCGCCCGAGGGGGCCGGGGCGGGCGAGGGGGGTGCGGGTGCCGCGAAGGCCTGGACGGGCGAGGCCAGTACGGCCATCGCGCAGACCAGAGTGATCGCGGCAGCGGCACAGTGGCGTCGGTACACGAAGCTCCCCCTCCGAGCGGATCCCACGGATCTGATTTACCGTCAGTAACTTATGGTGCCGACGAGATCGTGCCATGCCCTACCGAAAAGCAACAGAGGCAGACACATCTGTGCAGGCTCGCGGGATTCCCGTGTCACCACCGGACCGGCTTCCCCGGTCCGGCCCCTCCGGGGCCCGGCCACCTGGTTCGAGGTCCGGCCCTCCTGTTCTGGGACGAACGATGACGTGCCGTCGTTCCCGGTGCCGGGGGATTTCACCTTGTTTCCCGCGTGTTGGGCTACCGCTCGGGTTGCAGTGCCGACCATTTCACCGTCACTTCGCCCTGGCGCCACCGCCGTACGCCGTCCGTCAGCGGCCACTCGCCCGACAGTGCGCGCACGGCCGTGATCCAGCGCTGCCGGGCGCCCAGTGAGGCGTACGGCGCCGCCGCCGCCCAGGCCCGGTCGAAGTCGCGCAGGAACGCGTGGACGGGCTCGCCCGGCACATTGCGGTGGATCAGCGCCTTGGGCAGCCGCTCCGCGAGGTCGGACGGCCGGCCCAGGGAGCCGAGCCGGGTCGCGAAGGTCACCGTGCGCGGCCCCTCGGGGCCCAGTGCCACCCACACGTGGCGCCGCCCGATCTCGTCGCAGGTGCCCTCCACCAGCAGGCCGCCCGGTGCGAGCCGGTCGCACAGCCGCTGCCAGACGGCGGCCACCTCGCCCTCGTCGTACTGGCGCAGCACGTTCGCCGCCCGGATCAGGGTGGGCCGCCCGGGCAGCGGGATCTCGAAGCCGCCGTGCCGGAAGGTGAGCCCCTCTCGCTCGTACGGCCGTGCCGCCTCGACGCGCTCCGGGGAGATCTCGACGCCGACCACGCGGGTGCGCGGTTCGGCGGTGCGCAGGCGCTCCAGCAGTTCGACGGCGGTCCAGGGGGCGGCGCCGTACCCGAGGTCGACCGCCACGGGGGCGTCGGCGCGGCGCAGGGCGGGGCCGTGCGTGGCGGCGATCCAGCGGTCCATGCGGCGCAGCCGGTTCGGGTTGGTGGTCCCGCGGGTCGCGGTGCCGATCGGGCGCATGACACAGAGCGTAACGACCTCACCCGCGGGTGAGGGGTCCCGGTGGCCGCCCCGACCGCGGGTACGCGGTCCTGGTGGCACTCCGGGCGACGGGTGTGCGGTCCCGGTGGCCGTCCCGGCGACGCGCCGGATCCGTAGCGTAATGATTTGGTAAAGCGGAAATGAAAGGCGGGGTTCCGCTGTTCCAGAACTTCGAAGGGACCTTGTGCCCCTTCGGTGCCATGCCCGTGAGCGAGTGCCTTGCCCGTGAGTGAGTCGGTACCAGTGCCCTGAGTGAGGAGGACCGGACGACGTGAGCCAGTACGTCTCCCGGCTCGGCAACAGCCGCGTCGCACCGCGCCTCAGATTCCCCGCAGGCTTCCCCGGCGCCCATCGCAAACCGCGCCGGATCGCGATGCTCTCCGTGCACACCTCCCCGCTGCACCAGCCGGGGACGGGCGACGCGGGCGGCATGAACGTGTACATCGTGGAGCTCGCCAAGCGCCTGGCCGCGATCAACATAGAGGTCGAGATCTTCACCCGCTCCACTGCCGGAGCCCTGCCGCCGACTGTCGAGCTGTCGCCCGGCGTCCTGGTCCGGCACGTCGACGCGGGGCCGTACGAGGGTCTGGCCAAGGAGGAGCTGCCCGCCCAGCTCTGCGCCTTCACGCACGGCGTGATGCAGGCGTGGGCCGGCCAGCGCCCCGGCTACTACGACCTGGTCCACTCCCACTACTGGCTCTCCGGGCACGTCGGCTGGCTCGCCGCGCAGCGCTGGGGCGTCCCGCTCGTCCACGCCATGCACACCATGGCCAAGGTGAAGAACGCGGCGCTGGCGGAGGGCGACACCCCCGAACCCGCCGCGCGTGTCATCGGGGAGACCCAGATCGTCAGCGCGGCCGACCGGCTGATCGCGAACACCGCCGAGGAGGCCGCCGAGCTCGTCCGCTTCTACGATGCCGATCCGGCCGCCGTCGCCGTCGTTCACCCCGGCGTCAACCTGGACCGCTTCCGCCCCGCCGACGGACGTGCCGCTGCCCGCGCGCGCCTCGGGCTGCCGCAGGACGCGCTGATCCCGCTCTTCGCGGGCCGCATCCAGCCGCTGAAGGCCCCGGACGTGCTGCTGCGCGCCGTCGCCG
Source organism: Streptomyces sp. NPDC002809 (assembly GCF_040295435.1). Lineage (NCBI taxonomy): Bacteria > Bacillati > Actinomycetota > Actinomycetes > Kitasatosporales > Streptomycetaceae > Streptomyces > Streptomyces sp. NPDC002809. Next base: position 9,696 of record NZ_JBEOVJ010000044.1, on the reverse strand, counting down.
CCCTGCTGGACCGGGACCCCGCGCTGCGCTCCCGGATCGTCGTACCGGTCGTCGGCGGACCCAGCGGCAGCGGGCTCGCCAAGCCGGAGGGGCTGCAGAAACTGGCCGCCCGTCTGGGCATCGCGGACGTCATGCGGTTCCACCCGCCGGTCGGGCAGGACCAACTCGCCGACTGGTTCCGGGCCGCGTCCGTGCTGGTCATGCCCTCCTACAGCGAGTCCTTCGGCCTGGTCGCCATAGAGGCACAGGCGGCCGGAACCCCGGTCGTCGCGGCGGCCGTGGGCGGTCTGCCGGTGGCGGTACGGGACGAGGTCAGCGGCTTCCTGATCCCCGGGCACGACCCGGAGGCGTACGCCCGCGCGCTCCACCGCTTCGCGGTCGCGCCGGAGCTCGTCGAGCGGATGGGCAGCGCGGCCGCCGCGCACGCGAGGCGCTTCGGCTGGGACACGGCGGCGGCAGCGACCGCGGATGTGTACACGGAGGCGATGCAGGCACACCGTCGCCGGGTGCGCTCCCACCACGGGTGAGATGCGGTGGGTGAGCTCGCACCGCGGCTGAGATGCACCGGTTGCGCTCGCACCCCGGGTCCCCACGGCCACACGGGACACCACGGGCCACACAGGTCACCACGGGCCACACGGGTCCCCACGGGCCAGGCGCGCCGGAGCGTTCGAAGCCACGACCGAGACACGTCCGAAGGCTCGGCATCACGGGTCGCCGCGGGGGAGGGCCGGTGGGTTCCCGCCGGACGGGCGCCCGGCGCCTGACGTACGCTCGCCTCATGGCTGACGTACCCGAGAAAGCGGCGACGCCGCAGGTCACGCAGGTCGCTCAGGTCATCGAGGCGACGCTGAAGGATGCCGGGCTCGACTGGGAGAGCCCCGCGCCCGGCAGTTACGTCGTCCAGTTGCCCGGCACCCGCAAGCTCGCCACCACCTGCTCGCTCATCGTCGGCGCGCACGCGCTGTCCCTCAACGCCTTCGTCATCCGGCACCCCGACGAGAACGACGCGGCGGTGCACCGCTGGCTGCTGGAGCGCAACCTCCGGCTCTTCGGCGTGAGTTACGCCGTCGACTCGCTCGGGGACGTCTACCTCGTCGGCAAACTGCCGCTCTCCGTGGTGACGCCGCAGGAGTTGGACCGGCTGCTCGGCGTGGTCCTGGAGGCCGCGGACGGCGCCTTCAACCCCCTGCTCGAACTCGGTTTCGCGAGCGCGATCCGCAAGGAGTACGCGTGGCGGGTGTCGCGCGGCGAGTCCACGCGGAATCTGGAAGCGTTCACCCATCTGACCCAGCGCCCCGCCAACTGACGCCCGCTGCCTGAAGGTTCTCCGACCTCCCCACGCATTCCCCGGTGCACGAGTCTTTCGCCGTGCCCGGGGCTCGTGGCATGCTCACGGCCGACGCAGATATGAACATCGTTCACATCCGTGAATTCACGAGAGGCGGATCGGGCTCATGGCGATCAACGGGAACATCGGCAGGCGTGGACTGCTCGGCAGCGCGGTGGCCGTGGCGGCGGCCGCGGCGACCGGAACGCTCGGCGGCGGGTCGGCCCTCGCCGCGACCGGCTCAACGGCCGGCGGCTGCCCGCAGCCCACCCCGCTCTGGAGGGAGTTCGCGGCAGCGCCCTTCACGCACCCGCAGATCCCGTTCATCGGCCGGTCCGGCTACCGAGGCGGCTCCGACCTGCCGCGCCCCCGCGCCGGCCGCGGCTTCACCGCCGACGTCCTGGACTACGGCGCCGAGCCGGACGGCTCCGCCGACGCGGCCCCCGCGATCAACCGCGCCATCGCCGCCGCCGGAGAGCGCGGCGGTGGCACGGTGATCGTCCCCGAGGGCACGTACCGCATCGACGACATCATCCGCATCGGCCACAGCAACGTCGTCGTACGCGGCGCGGGCAGCGGCCGCACCACGCTGCACGCGACGAAGAACCTCACCGAGATCATCGGCGTGTACGGCAGCCGCTACGGCGGCGACAAGTCCAGCTGGTCCTGGGCGGGCGGCCTCATCTGGCTCTGCCCCGAGGCCCGTTGGACCTCGCTCACCGAAGCCGTCAAGGCGAAGGCCTGGCCCTTCGAGGGGTGGACGGGCAACAGGCGCGACGAGTGGCAGACCCTGACCACCGTCGCCCCCGCCCGCCTCGGCGACCGTACGGTCACCGTCGACGACGCCCGCGAGCTGAAGCGCGGCGCACTCGTCCTGCTCCGCCTCGCCGACGACTCCGCGCACACCCTCCTGGAGCACATGGCGGGCGGCGGCCCCGGCGCCGAGGCGTACTACTGGGACGACAAGACGAAGCTGACCTCGTACGTCCCCTACGAGTGGCCGGTCCGCATCACCGCCGTCCACGGCCGCCGGGTCACCCTGGAGCGGCCCCTCCCGCTCGACGTCCGCCCCGAGTGGGACCCCAGGCTCACCACCCTCGCCGCCCCGCTCACCGGCTCGGGCGTCGAGGGCCTCACCCTCGAAGCGGTCGAGACCCCGCAGTCGCCGCATCTGCTCGACAAGGGGTACAACGGCGTCGCGTTCCAGTGCGCGTACGACTGCTGGGCCGACGACATCACCGTCCGCCACGTCGACAACGGCTTCGGCCTCATCGGCGCCTCCGCCTGCACCCTGCGCCGCACGAAGGTCACGGGCCGCGGCTCGCACCACCCGTACTACTGCCGCGAGGGCAGCCACGACAACCTGATCGAGGACTTCACCATCGAGCAGCGCACCGTCCCGGCGCCCTCCGGGACCCAGCTGCACGGCATCAACGTCGAGGGCCTGTCCAGTTACAACGTCTGGTCGCGCGGCGTGATGGAGATGGGCACCTTCGACTCGCACCGCGGGATGCCGTTCGCCAACGTCCGCACCGACATCACGGTGAACAACAACGGGCGCCACGGCGGCGACGCGAGCGCCGGACCGCTGTTCGGCGCCCGCTTCACGCACTGGAACATCCGCGTCACCAACGGCCGGGCCGGTCTCATGCGGATCGACGGCCTCGCCCCGTACAGCGCGACCGTCGGGGTCAGCGAGGTGACGGAGTTCGACCAGACCGACGTCCCCGACTTCACCGGCGACCTGCACACCCGCCTGGAGGCCTACGGCGCCCCGGAGTCCGTCCGCCCGCGCAACCTCCACGACGCCCAACGGGCCCTGGGGATCCGGGGCTGAGAATGGTCGGGGGCCGCGGTCGCCCTCAGGCCCGCAGCCCCGACTCCACGTCGTCGAGGGCCGCTTCGAGCCGCGGCGCCACCTCGTTCCACGTCCACGCGAGCTGCTCCGCGTCCGCCTCCCGCGGCACCGTCTCCACCAGCATGATCAGGTAGAGGTACGCGCGGTACAGGGCGAGCCGCAGCCGCAACGAGCCGTCGAACTCCACCGGGCCGCCCGGCGCCGACTCCCCGTAACCGGCGAGGAATTCCCTGTCCTGCTCCATGTCCCCGAACAGGGCGAGCGACACGAAGTCGGCGGCCGGGTCGCCCCAGAACATCCGCTCCCCGTCGATGATCCCCCCGATCCGCCGTGCCCCCGGCTCCCCGGCGACCAGGATGTTGCCCTGCCACAGGTCGAAGTGGACCAGGGCGGGCCGGGTGACGTCGTCCAGTACGTACGAAGCGGCCCCGAGCCGGCGGCGGATGTCCGCGGCCGTGCGCGGCAGCCGCGCCCCGTACGTATCCGCATCGTCCAGCACCGCACCCGTCATCGCGGTGAACGCGCCGCGCCACGTGGGGGCCAACGGGCCGACAGCCGCGGACGGATAGCCGAAACCGCCGGGCCCCGGCACGGTGTGCAGCCGGCCGACGATCCGCCCGAGCTCCGTGCGCAGCCGCCGCGCCTCATCGTCGGCCAGGGCTTCGGCGACCTCGTGCCAGGGCTGCCCGGGACGCTCCGTCATGATCACGTACGCGCCCCCGGGGGCGGCCGGGTCGAGCCCGCTGTGCACGACGGCGGGGACGGCCGTCTCCTCGGCGAGCCCGGCCGCCGCGGTGTAGAACGCGACCTCGTTGACCAGCAGATCGCGCTCGTACGTGAGACAGCTCGCGAGGGACGGCGGCGGAGTCTTCACCACCCAGCGGCGGCCGTCGGTGAGACCGACACGGGTGACGGCGTTGTACGTGCCGCCGGCCAGCGAGGCGCAGGAGGCGATCAGTTCCGGGGGTATCCCCACGGAACCGAGCACGGCGGACAGGGCGGAATCCATCGGCATCAGCGAACCTCTTCGGGCGGTCACTCGGGGCCGTGTTGCCGCTGTCTGTGCCGATTGCGCAGTTCAGAGCCTTCACGGGGTGATCACGACGTCGTCACGATCACGGACGATGCCCCCTTTGACGGATGGCCAAACCACAGCTCCCTCATAGAGTTGGCGCACCCCCACGATTCCTCACTGCCGCGCCGAACCCGGCGTGGGCCGCTCTCGTGCGGGCGGAACACCTTGAGACAGAAGGACGGGCCATGCGACCCACTGCCATACGCCGTACCGCCGTTGCCGCCACCGTGATGTCCCTGGCCCTGCTCACAGCGGCCTGCGGTTCGGACGCCGGGGACAAGGACGGCAAGGGGAGCGACTCCGCTTCCGGGAAGCCCGCGGGCAGGGGTGCGGACACGTCCGCCGCCAAGGCGCTGACCGCGGCCGAGCTGGAGAAGGTCTCGCTGGCGCAGGGTGACGTCAAGGGCCACAAGATCGCCAAGGCCGGTCCCGCCGACACCATCACCGCCGAGGACGTCACCGTCGACAAGGCCGCCTGTGACGTCTTCGCCGACGCGCTGATGGGCGCCAAGACCGGCAGGCCCGCCGCTTCCACGCAGCGCAAGGTCGTCAGCGAGCCCAAGAAGGGCGGCGACAAGGAGAGCGACGACCCGGCGGAGGCGTTCAAGGCGGCCTTCGACATCACGACGACGCTCACCACGCTCGCCTCCTACGACGGCAAGGGTGCCGAGGAGGTGCTGGCCGGTCTGCGGACCGCCGCGACCGAGTGCGCCTCTGGCTTCACCTTCACCGCGGCCGGATCGAAGCAGAAGATCTCCAAGATCGCGGAGGTGCCGGTCAAGGGCGGCGAGGAGGCCGTCGCCTGGACGGTGACGGTCGAGGCGGACGGCGAGAAGAGCGCGATGAAGCTCATCCAGATCCGTCAGGGCGCCACGGTCGCCTCGCTGACCTCGCTCAACCTGGGCGCGTCCGGTGCGGGCGGCGACTTCGACCTGCCGACCGCGGTGATCGACGCCCAGGCCGGCAAGCTCGCCTGAAAGCGGTTCGCCCGAGCCCGGATCAGGGCAACGGGACGACCGGATCAGGGCAACGGGACGAGCCGCACCACGGTGACGGTCAGGACCGAACCGGAGACGTAGTAGAGCACGATCGCCCCGGCGACCGTCGCCTCACGGCGATCGTGCTCACCCTTGACGGCGGACGAGCCGTGCCCGTACGGCTCACACCCCAGCGTGCGCGCCATCTCGTCCCGGAAGGTGGTGCCGTCCCGCATCTTGGCCAGGGTGTCGTCGGCGGGCGGCGCGTAGGAGATCCGGAAGCTCAAGCGACGCTCCGCCTCTCGGCCTCGTCCCGCGCCAGCCTGTCCAGGATCCGCTCGGCCTCCGGATCGGGCACGGCCTCCAGCATCCAGTGCCGCATCACGGCCTGGATCTCGTGCACCCCGGCCTCGTTGATGGCGCGGTCGAACTCCTCGCGTCTCGTCTCGGGCAGCGCGTCGCGGATCGACGGGATGCTGTTGGGCACCTCGACCTCGGCGCCGCCGACAAAGGTCTTCAGGGGCTCACTCATGGTTGCTCTCCCCGCTCTCCCCGTATGCGCCACAGGGTACGACGAGACGTGAGGCGCGTCACTTCCGGTCACGTCACCACCGCGGCCACGTGCACACGCCGCGAGCATTTCGCCGGACCATGTCATCGGCAATGAGTGCGGAGCGAGTACCGGGGCAGATGAGCCCTCGGAGGTTGATACTCATGGTTCCCATCATTCTTGTTCTCCTGCTCGCCCTGCTTCTTTTCGGCGCCGGATTCGCACTGAAGGCCCTTTGGTGGATTGCCGTCGTCGTACTGGTGGTGTGGCTGCTCGGCTTTGTCATCCGCCCGGCATCCGGTGGCGGCAAGCGAGGCCGCTGGTACCGCTGGTAGGAGAAGGCTGAGCGCGTAATGACGCGGGGTGGGCCACGACACATTGTCGTGGCCCACCCCGCGTCGTTGTGGCGGTCCCGGAATGGCGGCGGCCGGCGGGAGCCGTGACTTTCCCCCTGCATGGCGCTCTGCGCGATTCTTCTGAACGTCGCGAACGTGTGGGGCCCTTGATGTGGGGCAGGCGATATTCCGAGAGGGCGTCAGCCTTTCAGTGAACGCCAACACGCCTCCACGGTCCGTTCGGTGGAGGAGTGAAGAATCTCGATGAAGGAGCTGTTTCCATGAGTGACAACATCTGGGGCTACCAGCCGACCGCCGGCTACACCGCGGGCACCGACCTGATCGGCTACAAGGTCGAAGCCACCGACGGGAGCATCGGAACGGTCGACAAGCACTCGGACGAAGTCGACTCCTCGTACCTCGTGGTGGACACGGGCGTCTGGATCTTCGGGAAGCACGTCCTGCTGCCGGCCGGCACGGTACGCACCGTCGACGCGGCCGCACGGAAGGTTTTTGTCGACCTGACCAAGGACCAGATAAAGAATTCCCCCGAATTCGACAAGGACAAGCACGCCGGCGATGCCGGATACCACGAGCAGGTAGGCGGCTATTACCACAGCCACCGCCGCATCTGACCCCGTAGTCCCACCACCCCGGCACGACAGGGAGAAGGGGCCGCCCGGAGAATCCGACCGGCCCCTTCTCCTACTCCCCGTTTCCCGTTCCCCGTTTCCCATTTCTCCGTCGAGTTCAGGTCGTACGGCTCCCAACTCGTCGGCATCCGCACCGACTTGCTGTCGGCGAGGAACTAGTCCACGTGCGGACACAGAGATCATCTTCGGTAATGCCGTGCCATGCCATGCCAAGGCTCGGTGCGATGTGACGGCTCAACGCACCCAATAGCCCCCACCACGTGGAAAACCCGCCGGTGAGGGGCCTCTTCGGCTCTGCTTGCCGTCGGTGGAAGCCATTGGTGTTCGCCGCCCGTTGCCCTTGCGCGCTGATTCTTTGGGACGGACCACTGTGGGTCCAGGAGCCGAAACAGCGCCTGACTGCCCACAGACGGCCCAGCGCACCGAAAAGCCCCCCACCACGCGGAGAACCCGCAGGTGGGGGGCTTCGTCAGCTCTGCTTACTTCTTCTTGCCCTGGTTCTTCACGGCCTCGATGGCGGCCTTCGCCGCATCCGGGTCGAGGTACGTGCCGCCCGGCTTCAACGGGCGGAAGTTCTCGTCCAGTTCGTACGCGAGCGGGATGCCGGTCGGGATGTTCAGGCCCGCGATGTCGGCGTCCGAGACGCCGTCGAGGTGCTTGACCAGGGCCCGGAGGCTGTTGCCGTGCGCGGCGACCAGGACGGTCTTGCCGGCGAGGAGGTCCGGGACGATGCCGTCGTACCAGTACGGCAGCATGCGGTCGACGACGTCCTTCAGGCACTCCGTGCGCGGGCGCAGCTCCGGCGGGATCGTCGCGTAGCGCGCGTCGTCGCTCTGCGAGAACTCGGTGCCGTCCTCAAGGGCGGGCGGCGGGGTGTCGTACGAGCGGCGCCAGAGCATGAACTGCTCCTCGCCGAACTCGGCGAGCGTCTGCGCCTTGTCCTTGCCCTGCAGGGCGCCGTAGTGGCGCTCGTTCAGCCGCCAGGAGCGGTGGACGGGGATCCAGTGGCGGTCCGCGGACTCCAGCGCGAGCTGGGCGGTGCGGATCGCGCGCTTCTGGAGCGAGGTGTGCAGTACATCGGGGAGCAGGCCGGCGTCCTTGAGCAGCTCACCGCCGCGGACCGCCTCCTTCTCGCCCTTCTCGGTGAGGTTGACGTCCACCCATCCGGTGAACAGGTTCTTCGCGTTCCATTCGCTCTCGCCGTGGCGGAGGAGGATCAGCTTGTACGGTGCGTCGGCCATGGGTCCGAGCGTAATCGAACCCGTACGGGCCGCGCGCGCCCGGCCACAGGGCGGACAGGGCAGTGGCGCGGCGCGAGAGGGCGGCGCCGATTGACGGCTGCCGTCAATTGAGTGGCAGGCACGAATCCCGGATTTGTAATGTTCGGATCGCTGGCGGACCACTTACCGCCTGCATCCGCATCCGTACGTCCCGGGGGGAACCCGCATGTCTGTCGCCGGTCTCAGACGGGCCACCCGTGAAACGGTCTCCGGTCTCCCCAGGGAGTTCTGGTGGCTGTGGACCAGCACCCTGGTCAACCGCCTCGGGGCGTTCGTCGCCACCTTCATGGCCCTGTACCTGACCCTGGACCGGGGCTACTCCGCCTCGTACGCCGGTCTGGTCGCCGCCCTGCACGGGCTCGGCGGGGTCGTCTCCTCGCTCGGGGCCGGAGTGATGACCGACCGCTTCGGTCGGCGGCCCACGATGCTGATCGCGCAGCTCTCGACCGCCGTATCGGTGGCCGTGCTCGGCTTCATGGTCCATCCGGTGGCGATCGCGGCCGTCGCCTTCGTCGTCGGTATGGCCAGCAACGCCTCCAGGCCCGCGGTCCAGGCGATGATCGCCGACATCGTCCCCGCCGAGGACCGGGTGCGGGCGTTCTCGCTCAACTACTGGGCGATCAACCTCGGGTTCGCCGTCTCGTCCGCCGGTGCAGGGTTCATCGCCGAGTACAGCTATCTGGCGGGCTTCGTCGGCGAGGCGGTGATGACGCTCGTCTGCGCGGTCGTCGTCTTCATGAAGGTGCCGGAGTCACGGCCGGTGAAGGCCCCGTCCACGGCCCGGGGCGCCGCCGCCGGCTCCTCCGACGACGTACGGCTCGGCACGGTGCTGCGCGACGGACGGTTCATGGGGGTCGTCGGCCTGTCCTTCGTGATCGCCCTGATCTTCCAGCAGGGGTACGTGGGGCTGCCGGTGGCCATGGGGGCCGACGGGTTCAGCAGCTCCGACTTCGGTACGGCGGTCGCCGTCAACGGCGTCCTCATCGTGGTGCTGCAGATCCCGGTCACCCGGTTCATCCAGACCCGCGACCCCCGTCGGCTGCTCATCGTGTCGTCGCTGCTCGCCGGGTACGGCTTCGGGCTGACGGCGTTCGCCGGCTCGGTCGCGGTCTACGCGCTGACCATCTGCGTCTGGACCGTCGCCGAGATCGTCAACGCGCCCGTGCAGAACGGCCTGGTCGTCCAGCTCTCACCGGCCCACGGGCGGGGCCGTTACCAGGGCATGTACACCCTGTCCTGGTCGGCCGCGGCGCTCGTCGCCCCGCTGATGTCCGGCGTGGTGATCGACCACTTCGGGGCCGGCTGGCTGTGGGGGACGTGCGCGGTCCTGGGCACCGCGGCGGCGTTCGGGTACTGGCTGCTGATGCGGAGTCTGCCGCAGGGCGGTGTGGCGACGGCCCCCGCGGTCGTGGGGAGCGGACCGGTCGCCGCCGAACAGGGTGCCGCGGCCGGGACCGGCCCGGAGCCCGCGGCGGAGCGGATGGGCTGACGAAAGCACGACGAAGGCACGACGTAGGCACGGACGAAGGCACGAGAAAGCACGACGAAGGCACGGGGGCGCCCGTCCTGCCACTCCGCTCCCTCCGGCCAGTCCGTCCGGCCGTAGCGATCGTCGGCACGGGTTGCGGGATCAGCCGG
>NZ_JBEOVJ010000043.1:0-62924 GCF_040295435.1 Streptomyces sp. NPDC002809 | reverse complement strand
GTGGTGTGGGTTGTACTCAGGTGTGCTCTCCCGATCTGTGGGGGTGCGGGGTTACACCGGGGCGGACGGGGGGGGACCCACCGCGGCGCGCCCGCCCCGGGCTCCCTTGCCCGGGGCGTGCGCCGCTGTCCGGCCCCGGCGGCTTCCCCGCCGCGTCGGGGCGGCTGCCCGGGCCCGGTCACTTCGCGTCCGAATACCGCTCCACCACCGCGGTGGTGAACGGGAAGCGCACCGGTGTGTCACCGAAAGCGGTCCGGCCGGCCAGCTCACCTGCCGCCCGGATCGCCTCCACGACGGTCTCGGCCTCCTCCTCGGGACAGTGCACGATCACCTCGTCGTGCTGGAAGAAGACCAGTTCGGCCCGGAGCCCAGCGGCCGCGATCGACTGCCGCAGCGCGGCGAGGAGCAGCAGCGCCCAGTCGGCCGCACTGCCCTGCACCACGAAGTTGCGGGTGAAGCGGCCACGCGCACGGGCGTTGGAGGAGGCGTAGCCCGGTGTGAACCCGCCGTCCGCCGGTTCGGAGCCGTCCGCCGGTAAACGGTCGTCCTCCTGCGGGATGCCTGCCTCCCCCTCGTCCCCGCTGCCCGCGGCGGGCGGGCTGGTCCGGCCCAGCCAGGTCCGTACGAGGCGGCCCTCCTCGCCGGCCTTCGCGGCGTCGTCCACATAGGCGACCGCGTGCGGGAACCTCCGGCGCAGGGCCGCCAGGTTCTTCAGGCCGTCCCCCGACGTCTGGCCGTAGACCGCGCCGAGCAGGGCGATCTTGGCGTGGTCGCGGTCGCCGTGGAAGGCGCGGTCGGACAGTGCGGTGTACAGGTCGCCGTCATGCCCGGCCACCTCCATCAGGCCCCGGTCGCGGGAGATCGCGGCCAGCACCCGCGGCTCCATCTGGTCGGCGTCCGCGACGACCAGCCGCCAGCCCTCGTCGGCGACCACCGCCCGCCGGATCACCTTGGGGATCTGCAGCGCCCCACCGCCGTTGGTCGTCCAGCGGCCGCTGACCGTGCCGCCCGGCTGGTACTCGGGGCGGAAGCGGCCGTCGCGGACCCAGTCCTGGAGCCAGCTCCAGCCGTGGGCCGTCCAGATCCGGTACAGCTTCTTGTACTGGATGAGGGGCCGCACCGCCGGATGGTCCAGCTCCTCCAGCTCCCACCGGCGGGTCGACCGCAGCTTGATGCCGGCCTGCGCGAAGGCCTTCACCACATCGGCGGGGAGATCCGGGCGGACCCGGCGGCCGAACGCGGCGGACACCTCGTCCGCCAGCTCGGCCAGCTTCCGGGGCTCGCCGCCGCCCGCGTAGCGCTCGCCGAGGAGCTCGTGCAGCAACTCGCGGTGGACGTCGGCCCGCCAGGGCAGACCCGAGCGGTTCATCTCGGCGGCGACCAGCATGCCGGCTGACTCGGCGGCCGTCAGCAGGATCATCCGGCCCGGCCGGTCGGTGGCGTCGTGGCGGGCGAGCTGGTGTGCGTACACCTGGAGCAGGGCGTCGAACGGCAGGTCCGTACCGGACCGGGGCTCGAAGAGGGAGGACTGGGAGCCCGGCACGGCCGAGCGCGGCGGCGGGTCGGGCGGCACCGGGCCGCGCAGCAGGCGGGCGTGGGCGGCCGCGGCGGAGCGGGGTTCGCCCAGCCGGCCCTCGTGCCCCAGCAGGAGGGTCTCGGCGACCTCGATGTCGTAGCACCGCGCGACCGGCACTCCGGCGGCGAGCAGCCGGGGGTAGATCTCGGCCGTCGAACGCCACACCCAGCGGGTGACGCCGGGCCGGGAACGGACCGCCTCGACCAGGTCCGGTTCGGTCACGGCCGGGGCGGTGGGCCGGCCGGACCGGTCCAGCGGGGCGAGGCGCGCGCCTCCGCTCTCCGTGGCGGCCACAGCCCAGCGTTCGGTCATGGATTCGAGTCTGGCACCCGGCACTGACAGCGAGGCGGAGCGCGCGGGGGCGGGTCGGCTGGAAGGATGGATCCGGGCCTGACGCCTGGTCCGGATCCTGGTCCGGATCCGTTCCGACGAGGAGGCAGACGACACGATGGAAGCGATCGTATTCGAGGAGTTCGGCGGGCCCGAGGTTCTGCATCCGGCCCGGGTCGAGGACCCGCATCCCGGTCCCGGGCAGGTCCGGGTGAAGGTCCGGGCGGCCGCGGTCAACCCGATGGACTACAAGATCCGGCGAGGCTGGATGGAGGACGTGTTCCCGACGTCGCTCCCGGCCGTCCCGGGCGTCGAGTTCGCCGGGGTGGTCGACGTGACGGGGGAGGGTGTCACCGATGTCGCGGTCGGCGACGAGGTGCTGGGCTGGAGCGCCACCGGTTCCTACGCCGAGTACGCCCTGGCCGACGCCGCGCTCGTCGCCCCCAAGCCCGCGGAGCTGAGCTGGCCGGACGCGGCCGCGCTGACCATCGCGTCGAGCACCGCCCGGCGCGTCCTGGACGAACTCGCCCTGGAGGCGGGGGAGACCCTGCTGCTGCACGGGGCCGCCGGAGCCGTCGGATCGGCGGCGGTCCAGCTGGCGGTGGCCCGCGGCGCGACCGTGATCGGCACGGCGTCCCCGGGCAACCACGACTATCTGCGGGTGCTGGGGGCGACCCCGGTGGAGTACGGGGACGGGCTGGTCGGCCGGGTGCGCGACATCGCTCCACAAGGTGTGGACGCGGTCTTCGACGCGGCGGGGCGCGGCGCGCTGCCGGACTCCATCGAGCTGCGGGGCTCCACCACCGACCGGATCGTCACCATCGCCGACCCGGAAGCGGGGAAGTACGGCGTCGCCTTCTCCGGCGGCGGCTCCCGGTCCAGGGCGCAGCTGGCCGAGCACGCCCGGCTCGCGGCCGAGGGGGAGCTGCGGATCCCCGTCGCCGAGACGCTCCCGCTCACCGAGGCGGCCAGGGCGCAGGAACTGAGTGAGGCGGGGCACGTACGCGGGAAGGTCGTCCTGCTGCCGTGACCGGGAGGCCGCCGGGATCCGGTGCGGGTCACGGCCCGGCGAAAGTTGTCCACAGGGTGTGGATGAATTCCGCCGACCCGGCCACGCCTACCCTGACCTCATGGAACCGGTGATCGATCAGGCATTCGCGGCAGCCCTGTACTCGGACGGCGACGCCGGGCTCGACACCGGGGCGTCCCTGCTCGCCGCCGACCCGGCGTCCGACGCCGAGCTGCTGCGACGCGGCGAGGAGTTCGTCCGGCGCGCCTGGGACCGTGGCTGGCTGCCCGCCGATCTCGTGCGCATCGTCCGCCGTGAACTCGACGAGCACGCGGCCGGTCTGGCCGCCGGGCTGATCGGTTCGGAGCTCCGGCGCCACGAGGCGCTGCCGCCCCGCTGGCAGGCTCAGCTCGACGAGCTGCCCGCCCCGCCGCCGGCGGGGCGGCCGGACCGATTCTCGTACGCCTCCGCGCTCCTGGGGCTCTACCGGCTGCTGCTCGGGCTGCCGGCGATCGAGCCCGTCGGGCTCCCGCCCGGCGCGTTGCGCGACACCCTGCACCTGCCGCCCGCGCACGACGAACCGCGCATGCTGACCCGGATCCGCGCACTGCTGGCCAAGGCCGAGGCGACCGGATTTCCCGAGGAGGCGGAAGCGCTCACCACCAAGGCGCAGGAGCTGATGGCCCGGCACAGCATCGACGAGGCCCTGCTGGCGGCCCGCACGCACAGCGGCAGCGTGCCGGGCGCCTGCCGGATCGGGGTGGACGCCCCGTACGAGACGGCCAAGGCGATCCTGCTCGACGCCGTCGCCTCGGCGAACCGCTGCCGGGCCGTGTGGAACAGTGACCTCGGCTTCTCCACGGTGGTCGGCTTCGAGTCGGACCTGGAGGCCGTGGAACTGCTTCACACCTCGCTACTGGTGCAGGGCACGGCGGCGATGACCCGGGCCGAAGCGGGCCAGCGGGCCGGCGGCCGCAAACGGACCAAGACCTTCCGGCAGTCCTTCCTGATGGCCTACGCCCAGCGGCTCGGGCGCCGGCTGGCCGACGGGACCGCCCGCGCCACCGCCGAGGCCGACGCCGAGGGTGCCACCGCCGACGGGCCGTCCGCCGGTGCCGGGGCCGGTCTGCTGCCCGTGCTGGCCGCCAGGGACGTGGCGGTCACGGACACCGCCGAGAAGATGTTCCCCGAGACCACGACCACCCGGGTCCGAGGGGCCACGGACCTGGACGGCTGGACCCACGGGACGGCCGCGGCGGACCGGGCCAGGATGGGCGGGCGCAGGCCGGAGGTCTCCGGCTGAGGGCGCCGGCTCCGCCCGGAGCGTCCGCCCCGGGGAAGTCCCCGGATCGGGCCGGTGAACCGGAGGGTCGCACCCGACAACTCGGGCATATCGGTAAATCCGGTTAGGCTCTGGGCATGAGCTGGCTCCGGGCGCTGAGGGAGACCGCCCGCTCGGGGCTGACGATCGAGAGAACGCGTCTCGAACCGCTGATCGCCATCCGAGGCGCGGCAGGTCTCGCCCTGGTGATCGGCGTGAGCCTCGCCCTCTTCGGGCCGGTGGTCGCAGCCAGCTCGGCGTTCGGCGCGTACCAGGCGGCGATCGCCACGTTCCAGCGCAGCTGGCGACCCCGCCCGGTGCTCGCCCTGGTCTCCGGCTTCAGCCTCGGCGTCTCGACGTTCCTCGGCTACGTCACCGGCTCCCACCTCCTCCTCTTCCTGATCCTGCTGGTGCTCTGGACCTTTGTCTCCGGCCTGGCCTGGGCAGCCGGCCCGACGGGCGGCATCATCGCCGCGTCCAACGTCGCGATCATGCTGGTGACGGTCACCCTGCCGACGTCCGTGGCCGAAGCGGCCCTGCACGCCCTGATGATCACGTTCGGCGGAGTGGTCCAGGCGGTGCTGATCGTGCTGTTCCCGGTCCGCAGATGGGGCGCCCAGCGCGACGCCCTGGCCGACGCGCTGGCCGCCGAGGCGGACTACGCCCGCAGGCTGCGCCATGACCCGGTCGCCCACTTCGACCCGGCGCCCCTGATGGAGGCCCGCAGGGCAGCCGCCGTCACCGCTCGCCAGGCCCGCCGCCGCCCCGCCGAACTGCACGGCTCACGCGGGGTCGCCGAGCGGATCAGGCCGGTGCTCGCCTCACTCGCGGACCCGGCGATGGGCGTCCCGGCCGAGGGCCCGGAGCGCGACCGCGTCCGTGAGCTCCTCGCCGCCGCCGGCTCCCTGCTCGACGCGGCCGCGCGGGCGATCCGCCACGGCGACCCGGTGCGGCTCCCCGCGCCCGCCGTCGCGGCGTTGAAGACCCCCGACACCGGCGCGCTCCTCACAGGCCCCCCGCTCCGTGCCGCCGACCGGCTGGCCGCCCTGCTCTCCGACGTCATCGAGGCCGCCGAGGGCGACGGCACGAAGGAGGAGCGCGCCGGGGTCGCGGAGGCGGCCGACGCCATCGAGGCCGGGCGGGGCGGCGGGGTCCCGGCCGAGCACCACCGACGGCCCACCCTGGTGCGGCTGGTCCCGGTCGTGATCGCGTCGATGCGTCGCGAGCTGCACCACGGCTCCCCGATCCTGCGGCACGCGATCCGGATCTCCGTCGTCGCCGCGGTCGGCTATCTGCTGGGCCTGGCGCTGCCGTACGGGCACGGCTACTGGGTGCCGATGGCGGCCGTCATGGTGATGCGGCCGGAGTTCTCCCGGACGTACGAACGGTCCGTGGCGCGTTTCGGCGGAACCGTCGTCGGGGTCTTCGTCGCCAGCGCGATCGTCCAGACGGCCCAACCCCGCCCGGGGCTGTCCGCCGCGCTCGCCGTGGCCTGCGCCCTGCTGATGTACCTGCTGATGCGCACCGGCTACGCCGTCGGCCAGGCCTGCGTCGCCGCGTACGTGGTCTTCCTCCTCGGCATGGCAGGCGACGACCTGTCGCAGACCGTGCTCGAACGGGTCCTGCTGACCCTTCTCGGCGGTCTCCTGGCCATGGTCTCGTACGCCGTCTACCCGGCGTGGGAGACCCCGCGGCTGCGCGGCCGGCTCGGCGACTGGCTGAAGGAGGACGGCCGTTACGCGGCCTCGGTCGTCGACCAGTACGCAGACCCGGCCGGCCGGGGCCACGACGACGTCCGCCAGGCCCTGCTCGCCACCCGGAACGCCCGCGTCGCCTGGCAGGAGGCGGTGGCCACCGCCCAGCACGAACCGGTGCGCCACCGCGGCCTCTCGCACGCCGCTGCCGACGACACCCAGCACGCGCTCGCCCAGCTCGGCCGGGTCGCGATGCTCATGGAGGCGCATCTCCCGGAGGGCGGCGCCACCCCCGTACCGGCGGCCGCCGCGCTCGCCGAGGCGCTGCGCCGGGCAACCGAGCAGGGTGCGAAAGCGGTGCGGGAGCGGCGCGTACCGGACTGGACGGCGGTGCGGGAGGCGCTGGAGAAGTGGGACGAGGAGGAGCGGGCGGGTGAAGGAGGGGCGGACCCCGTTGTGCGGAACGGGGCCGGACTCCTGCTCGAAGCGCTGGAGGAGTTCTCCCAGGGGCTGGAGAGCGGCTCGCGGTCCCGTGCGTCCGACGACGACTGAGCGGCTGCCGGTGGCCCGGGGCCTTCGTCGGATCACGCCGCGCCCCCGTGGTCAGGGGGTCGGCAGGTCGGGCAGCCCCTCCAGGGAGTCGGCGTCGGTCTTGGCGAGCGTGTCCTTGGTGCCGCCGTCCCACGAGACGACGACGGTCTTGCCGTCGTTGGACTCGATGGCCCCCATGGTCCGGCCGGTGTCGCCGTCGGCACATGTCAGCGCCAGCATCGGCTTGTTGCCCATGTCCTTGGCGGTGCCCGAGCAGACGTGGGAGTCCGCGACGACCACGGCCTTCCCGGATGCGACGGAGAGCACGACGGCCTTGCCGTCCGTCTGCCCGGCCCAGGCGCCCTCCAGCGCCTTGAGGCCGCCGGTGGCTTCGTCCGCCCCCGAGCCGGGGTCGCTGCTGCCGGCGGGCGGCGGGGTGGCGGTGGAGCCGGATGCCTTGTCCGCGCCGTCCTTGTCGCTGTCACTGCTGCACCCGGTGAGGGCGAGCGCGGTCAGCAGTCCGGTGGCGACGACGGCGCCGGTACGTACGAGCTTGTGCATGCTGAATTCCCCCTGGATGACGAATGACCGTCCAAGCTACCAGTGGGTCGCAACCTGGGCGGAACGGTCAACTTCCGGAATCGGGAGCCGAACAGGCCGTTCGCTCGTCTTTCTCCTGTGGAGAGCTGTAACCGAAGGAACACCCCGCGTGCACGTGCATCTGCCCATGCATCCGCTCATGCACGGGAAATTGAACACAGCTATGATCCGAGACAGTTGACACTTGCACTTTGCAACTCGGGGAGCGTCCTGTGGACCACGTGTACAACGGCATGGCGGCCACAGAGCTTCGCGGAGTCGTATGGCAGAAGAGCAGGCACAGCAACTCCCAGGGATCCTGCGTGGAGTTCGCGAAGCTGCCCGGCGGCGACGTGGCGATGCGCAATTCGCGCCACCCCGACGGGCCGGCGCTGGTCTATACGACCGCGGAGATAGAGGCCCTGCTGCTCGGTGTGAAGGACGGCGAGTTCGACCACCTCATAGCGGAGGCCTGAGCGCCTTCATGACGGAGGCCTGAGCGCCGTCACGACGGACGTCCGAGCGCTGTCATGACGAAGGGGCGAGCGCTGTCATGACGAAGGGCCGGGTGTCGTCATGACGGGGCGTCGGTCTTCGGCGGCGCGGCGCGTTCTCGTCCGCGCCACGCCCGAGGCCCATGCGTCACGCAGGGTCGGACAGCCGGAAGAGCGCCCAGACGACCTTTCCGCGCGGCACCGGTCCGGCGACGGTGCTCTCCGTCGTCAGTACGGGTGAAGGGTGCCAGCCCCAGCAGTCGCTGAAGGAATCCACCAGGAAGAGGCCACGGCCGGACTCCGCGCAGTCCGCGGCCTCCGACGCGACGGGGCTCGCCTGGCTGGGGTCGCGCACGGCACACACCAGTCGTGAGGTCCAGCGCATCAGGTGCAGCCGCACGGGCGGGTCCTGGGACTCGCGCGCGGTCTCGGCCGGCAGGGCGTGCCGCAGGGCGTTGGTGACCAGTTCGGAGACGACCAGTGCGACGTCGTCGAAGCGTTCGCTCAGGCCCCAGCCGCTCAGCGTCGACCGGGTGAACTGCCTTGCGCCGCCGACGGCTTCGTAGCGGGCGGGCAGGGCGCAGGTGGCAGATCCCGAGACGGCGGAGGGATCGATGGGGGGGAGCCCCTGTCGTAAGGGCTCGAGCATCGTCGATCCATTCGTCCCCATGCGAGGCACTCCCGGGATTCGCGGCTGTATCGGTACTGCGGGTACACGGGTACAGCGGCACAACACGAACGAGCACGCAGGTGTGCGAGGCCCATGGTTCCGAATGCGCAGAGCAGATGCAAGGGCAGATGCACGTGCACGCGCCTGACCTGTCCGATACCGTGCCGGTTCTTGGTCATTTCTTCCTGTACGGAGTTTCGAGACCTCGGGGAAGTCTTCCCATTTCCGTAATCGAATGTGTACGGGCTGAAGCATTTTGATGGCAGAATCCGGCTCTTGGGGTTCGGGGGACCCCGATGTCCAGGAAGCGATGGGGAAGGCTGGACCGGTGGCGGCAGGCGAGTCGAGTGGATCCGTGGTGCGACGCATCCTGCTGGGGTCGCAACTCAGGCGACTGCGGGACTCGCGTGGCATCACCCGTGAGGCGGCCGGCTACTCCATCCGGGCTTCCGAATCGAAGATCAGCCGCATGGAGTTGGGACGGGTGAGCTTCAAGGCCAGGGACGTCGAGGACCTGCTCACGCTCTACGGAGTCACGGACGAGGCGGAGCGCGGCTCCCTGCTCGGACTGGCCCGCGAGGCCAACGTGGCGGGCTGGTGGCACAGTTACGGGGACGTGCTGCCCGGCTGGTTCCAGACGTACATCGGTCTGGAGGGTGCGGCCTCGCTCATCCGGATCTACGAAGTCCAGTTCGTGCACGGTCTGTTGCAGACCGAGGACTATGCGCACGCGGTCGTCTCGCGAGGCATGCGCGGGGCCCCTGCCGCCGAGATCGACCGCCGGGTCGCGCTGCGTCTGGCCAGGCAGAAGGCCCTCGTCTCCGAACGGGCTCCCCGATTCCACGCCGTACTGGATGAGGCGGCACTGCGCCGCCCCTACGGCGGACGGGAGGTGATGCGCGCCCAATTGCGGCATCTGATCGAAATGTCGGAGCAGCCGAACATCACTCTCCAGGTGATGCCGTTCAGCTTCGGCGGGCATGCGGGTGAGAGCGGTTCCTTTACGATGCTGCGATTCCCGGAATCCGATCTGTCGGACATTGTCTATTTGGAGCAGCTGACAAGTGCGCTCTATCTGGACAAGGCCGAAGAAGTCGCCCAGTACGAAAAGGCGATGGTGCGGCTCCACGAAGACAGCCCGGGCCCGGAGGAGAGCCGCGATCTGCTCCGAGGGCTTCTCCAACTCTCCTGATATTTCAGTACGATGACGTGCCGACAGGAGTCTGCACCTGCAGTAAGGGATCGCATGTCCTTCTTCCACGAGCTGGCAGCGCAGTACATCGACGGTGAATGGCGCACCGGCACCGGCTCGTGGGACATCATCGATTTCAATCCCTACAACGGGGAAAAGCTCGCCGCCATCACCATCGCCACCGCGGACGAGGTCGACCAGGCCTACCGCGCCGCCGAGCGCGCCCAGCGGGACTGGGCCGCCACAAGTCCGTACGAGCGCCGAGGCGTTCTGGAGCGGGCCGCGCGGATCACGGAGGAACTGGCCGACGACATCGTCGAGGCGGTCATCGACGAACTGGGCGGCACCCGGGCGAAGGCGCTGTACGAGCTGAGCGCCGCCCAGGACTTCCTGCGCGAGGCGGCGCATCAGGCGCTGCACCCCGAGGGCCGGATCCTGCCCTCCCCGGTGGACGGCAAGGAGAACCGCCTCTACCGGCTGCCGGTCGGCGTCATCGGCGTCATCAGCCCCTTCAACTTCCCTTTCCTGGTGACGATGAAGTCGGTCGCACCGGCCCTGGCGCTCGGCAACGCGGTCGTCATCAAGCCCAACCAGAACGCGCCGGTCACCGGCGGCGGGCTGATCGCCCGCATCTTCGAGAGGGCCGGGCTGCCGGCCGGGCTGCTCAACGTCGTCGTCACCGACATAGCCGAGATAGGCGACGCGTTCATCGAGCACCCCGTCCCCAAGGTGATCTCCTTCGCGGGGTCGGACCGGGTGGGCCGCCATGTCGCCGCGACCGCGGGCGCGCTCTTCAAGCGCACCATTCTCGAACTCAGCGGCAACAGCGCCCTGGTGGTGCTCGACGACGCGGACATCGACTACGCCGTCGACTCCGCCGTCTTCAGCCGCTTCGTCTACCAGGGCCAGGTCTGCATGGCCGCCAACCGGATGCTGGTGGACCGGTCGGTCGCCCCCGAGTTCACCGAGAAGTTCGTCGCCCGGGTGGCCGCGCTCCGGGCCGGTGACCCGCGTGACCCGGAGACACAGATAGGCCCGGTCATCGACACCTTCCAGGCCGACGCGCTGACCGCCCTGGTCGATCAGGCGCTCGCGGAGGGAGCCACGGCGCTGGTCCGGGGCCGGACCCGCGGCAACCTCGTCGAGCCCACCGTGCTCACCGGGCTCCCGGACGGCTCTCCGCTGCTCTCCCAGGAGATCTTCGGCCCGGTGGCGCTGCTGATGGAGTTCGACGGCGAGGAGGAGGCCGTACGGATCGCCGACGACAGCCCCTACGGGCTCAGCGGCGCCGTGCACACCGCCGACGCCGAACGCGGGGTGCGATTCGCCCAGCGGATCGACAGCGGCATGTTCCACGTCAACGACGCCACCGTCCAGGACGATCCGCTGGTCGCCTTCGGCGGCGAGAAGAAGTCCGGGACCGGCCGGCTGAACGGCGAGGCGACCGTGGAGGCGTTCACCACCCAGAAGTGGATATCGATACAGCACGGCCGGAGCCCTTTCCCGCTCTGACCGGCGCACCACTACTCTCGTCAAAGTTGAGTAGAGAGGTGGGTGGGATGTCCGCGATCCGGTTGTTGGTCCTGTGCGCCGTGCGGCAGCACGGCCGGGCGCACGGCTATCAGATCCGCAACGACCTGGAGTACTGGGGCGCGCACGAGTGGTCCCACGCCAAGCCGGGGTCGATCTATCACGCACTGAAGCAGATGGCGAAGCAGGGCGTCCTGCTCGCCCACGAGGTCGCCCCGAGCACGGTGGGCGGTCCGCCGCGTACCGAGTACGAGATCACCGAGCAGGGCGACGAGGAGTACTTCGCGCTCCTGCGTGCGGCGCTGACCTCGTACGACCAGAAGCTGGACGTGCTGTCGGCCGGGCTGGGCGGGATCGTCGACCTGGAACGGGCCGAGGCGGTGGCCCTGCTCAGGGAGCGGGTGGCCGGCCTGGCCCGGTGGCGGACTTCGGTCACCGAGTACTACACGCCCGAGGCAGGGCCCGAGTCGATCGGTCACATCGGCGAGATCATGAACATGTGGGTGCATTCCGCGGACGCGGGTGCGGAGTGGACGCTGGGGCTGATCGAGCGCATCGAGGGCGGGGCGTACACCTTCGCGGGTGAGGGCGCCCCGTTCGTCGGCGTGCTGGCCGAGGGCGAGAGGAATCCGTACGCGACCGGCTCCGCCGCCGACGAACGCTGACCGTTCCTTCCGGCGGTGGAGCGAGTCGTCCGTTCTAGTGGTGGAACGAGGTCGCCGGGCCGTGCTCGGTGCTCAGCGGGTGCGACTGGCTGCGAAGCTCCGGCAGCAGCAGTCGCAGGTCCTCCAGCAGCAGTTCGGCCAGGTCCGAGGAGAAGCCGTTGCGGCACACGATCCGGAGCACGGAGAGGTCCTCCCGGTTGGCCGGGAAGGTGTACGCGGGCACCAGCCAGCCGCGTTCGCGCAGCCGGCGTGACACGTCGAACACGTCGTACGCCGTCACCTCCGGCTTGGTGGTGAGCGCGAAGACGGGCAGTTGGTCGCCCCGGGTGAGCAGGCGGAAGTCGCCCAGTTCCTCGATCTTCTTCGCCAGTCCCGTCGCCACGTCCCGTGAGGCCTGCTGCACGGCCCGGTAGCCCTCCCGGCCCAGCCGCAGGAAGGTGTAGTACTGCGCCACGACCTGGGCGCCCGGGCGGGAGAAGTTCAGCGCGAAGGTCGGCATGTCGCCGCCCAGGTAGTTCACCCGGAAGACGAGCTCCTCGGGCAGTTCGTCGGGCGAGCGCCACAGCGCCCAGCCGACACCCGGGTAGACCAGGCCGTACTTGTGCCCGGAGGTGTTGATCGAGGAGACCCGGGGGAGGCGGAAGTCCCACACCAGGTCCTTGTCCAGGAACGGCGCCACCATCGCGCCCGATGCCCCGTCGACATGGACGGGGATGTCCAGGCCGGTGCGCTCCTGCAGGGCGTCGAGGGCGGCGCAGAGCTCGGCGATGGGCTCGTAGCTGCCGTCGAAGGTGGAGCCGAGGATGCCGACGACGCCGATGGTGTTCTCGTCGCAGAGATCGGCGGCTGCCTGCGGGTCGAGATGGAAGCGGTCACCGTCCATCGGGACGAGGCGCGGCTCGACCTCCCAGAAGGTGCAGAACTTGTCCCAGCAGACCTGCACGTTGACGCCCATGACGAGGTTGGGCCGCGCGGTCGCCGGATAGCGGTCGGCGTTCCTGGCCGACCAGCGGCGTTTGAGCGCCATGGCGGCCAGCATGCAGGCCTCGCTGGACCCGGTCGTCGAACAGCCGACGGCCGTGGCGGGGTCGGGGGCGTTCCAGAGGTCGGCGAGCATCGACACGCACCGCCGTTCCAGCTCGGCGGTGCGCGGGTACTCGTCCTTGTCGATCATGTTCTTGTCGCGGCACTCGCCCATCAGCACACCGGCCTGGGGTTCCATCCAGGTGGTGACGAACGTGGCGAGGTTGAGCCGGGAGTTGCCGTCGAGCATCAGCTCGTCATGGACGAGGCCGTAGGCGGTGGCGGGCGGCAGCGGTCCGTCCGGCAGCTTGTGCCGGGGCGGTGCGGACTCCATCCCGGCGGTCGGATCGGCCTCACCGAAGAACGGGTTGAGCGCGAGCCGGCGCCGCTCGTCGGACGGTTCACTGCGGTGTGCGGAGCCCTTGTGGAGCGGCATCGCTGACCTGCCCTTCTCGGTTCCCGGTGGCACGAGGCCGGATGAAACAGACGAATCAGACGATACGGAAATGAGGGGTGTTCGGCGCGCCGGGCGGCCGGCTGCGGTGCCGCCCGCACGGGTTTCACCGCAGCGGCGTACCGTCCGCGCGCAGCTGCATCCGAGGCCGCCCGGTCACCAGCAGCCAGGCCGGCAGTGTGGCGACGCACAGGAGGGGGAGCAGGTTCATGTCGGCGGCCAGTACGGCCGCGGTGAACAGGCTCAGCCAGCCCTGCCGGGTGACGGCCAGCAGGACGCCCAGCACCCCGCACGTCACGGCGAGGGCCACCGGCACCCCGTCGACGAGGGCGTGGGCGCACAGGCCGAGCGCGACGCCGCAGAACACCGCGGGGAAGATCCGGCCGCCCCGGAAGCCGCAGGTCGCCGCGATCACCAGGGCGACGGTCTTCACCACCGCCATCACGGCGAACTCACCCGCCGACCAGCCGCCCGGATCGGCGGCGAGCTCCTTCACCTCGTCGAGCCCCTTGAACAGGGTGAGGTGCCCGCCGAGGGCCCCGAGCAGGCCGAGCAGCAGTCCGCCCAGGGTCAGCGCCAGGACCGGATGCCGCAGGGCGCGGAAGGCGCGGTGCGCATACGGGAAGGCGTACACCGCCGCCAGTCCGAGCACCGCTCCCGCGGAGGCGATCACACAGGCGGAGAGCAGGTCGCCCCAGTCGGCGTGGGTGTAGTCGGGCAGCGACAGGTCGAAGCTGGGGTGGGCGGTCAGCGTCATGGTGAGCGCGCCCGCGGCCCCCGCGGCGAGGGGCCCGAAGAGCCGGTCCCAGAGTGCCCCGGGCTCGGCGCGGGAGGCGAGCGTCTCGGAGAGGATCAGTGCGGCGGCGACCGGGGTGCCGAAGAGCGCGCCGATGGTGCCCGCCGCGGCGAGCGAGACCCACAGTGCGGCGGGGGTGCCGGGTGCGAACCGGCGCCCGGCCCAGTAGGCCAGTGCGATGTTGGCGGCGGTGATCGGATTCTCCGGACCGAGGCTGACGCCGCCCGCCAGGGCCAGCACGGTCACCACCAGCAGCCCCGGCACCACCCCCGGCGCCAGCGGCGGGTCGACCAGCCCCGTGGTCGCCGGGTCCGGCCCGGCCCGGCCGGGCACCGCCCGGATGACCAGGCCGGTCACCAGGCCCGTCGCGGTGAGCATCACGATCATCCACAGCGAGGAGTACCGGCCGACCGACAGTGCGTCGGGCAGCGTCTCCCAGAGGACGTCCTGCAACTGCTCCGCGAGCAGGCTGACGCCGAGCAGGACCAGGGCCGAGACCACACCCACGGCCAGTGCGGGCACGATGAGCAGCAGCAGCCGGAGTGCGGGGGCCGGTTCGGCGGAGACGGCGGAATCTGCGGCAGGTTCGGTGGCCATCGGCTCACCATAGCGATGCAAAAGGCCTATAACCCCTCAAATGGTGCAGTGCTTGAGGTGTTTCGGGCTTGCACCTCACGTCACGTCAGGGCCGAGGCTCGGACACGTACCCGCCGCACGGAAGGAGTGGGGAGCCATGGAGCACTCCGTGGGACAGGTCGCCGGATACGCCGGAGTCACGGTGCGCACCCTGCACCACTACGACGGCATCGGACTGCTCTCGCCCGGCGGGCGCAGTCACGCGGGTCACCGGCGGTACGACGACGCCGACCTCGACCGGCTGCAGCAGATCCTGTTCCACCGGGAGCTCGGCTTCCCGCTCGACGAGATCGCGGCGCTGCTCGACGACCCGGACGCGGACCCGCAGGAGCACCTGCGCCGCCGGCACGCGCTGCTGTCGCACCGGATCGCCGAACTGCAGCGCATGGCCACAGCCGTCGAGACAGCCATGGAGGCACGGAAGATGGGCATCGACCTCACGCCCGAGGAGAAGTTCGAGGTCTTCGGGGACAAGGACCCGGAGCAGTACGCGGACGAGGCCGGACGCCGCTGGGGCGGCAGCGACACGTACGCCGAGTCGCAGCGCCGGGCCGCCCGCTGCACCAAGGAGGACTGGCAGCGGATGCAGGCCGAGGTCACCTCCTGGGGCGAGCGCTACGACGCGCTCATGGAGGCCGGTGAGCCGGCCACCGGCGAGCGGGCGATGGACCTCGCCGAGGAACACCGGCTCCACATCACGACCTGGTTCTACGACTGCACGACGGAGATCCACCGGGGGCTCGGCGCGATGTACGTCGCCGATCCGCGGTTCAAGGCGTTCTACGAGTCCATGCGGCCGGGACTGGCCGAGCACCTCCGTGACGCGATCGACGCCAACGCGGAGCGCCAGGAGTAGCCGGATGTGCGGTCACGGGGGCGGGGCGGTCGGGGAGACGCCCGCCCCCGTGGCGCTGCTCAGTTCCGGCTGATCACCGCGGCGGTTCCGTACGCGCAGACCTCCGTGCCCACGTCGGCCGCCTCGGTCACGTCGAACCGCATCATCAGCACCGCGTTGGCGCCGCGCGCCTTCGCCTGCTCGACCAGCCGCTCCATGGCCTGGTTGCGGGTCTCGACGAGCGTCTTGGTCAGCCCCTTCAGCTCGCCGCCGATCATGGACTTCAGCCCGGCGCCGATCTGGCTGCCCAGGTGGCGGGAGCGGACGGTCAGCCCGAACACCTCGCCGATGACCTGGGTCACCTGATGGCCGGGTACGTCATTGGTGGTGACGACCAGCACATCGGACTGTGCCGTCTGGCCGCCGCCGTAATCGTCAATGCCCATGGGATGGCACCTCCTGGAGAAGAGTTTTGCCCTGGTTCATCCCTTGTGCATCTCCACGGGGGCCAGTGGAACCCGGAAGCGCTTCACGGCGTTGATAGCTTTGGGCGGCCACGCAGCCGCCATCGACCACATCCTGGAGTCCGGACCCTTGAATACGCTTGCGCTCGGACCCAGCTGGCTGGACCCGGACCATCTCATCGGGCAGTTCGGGCTGATCGGCGTGCTGGTCGTCGTCTTCGCCGAGTCCGGGCTGCTGATCGGGTTCTTCCTGCCCGGCGACTCGCTCCTGTTCACCACGGGTCTGCTGGTGACGACGGACAAGCTGGACACCCCGCTGTGGCTGGTCTGTGTCCTGGTCGCCCTGGCGGCGATCATCGGCGACCAGGTGGGCTATCTCTTCGGCCGCAAGGTCGGCCCCTCGCTCTTCAACCGCCCGGACTCCCGCCTCTTCAAGCAGGAGAACGTCGAGAAGGCCCACGAGTTCTTCGAGAAGTACGGGCCGAAGTCGCTGATCCTGGCCCGCTTCGTGCCCATCGTGCGGACGTTCACGCCGATCATCGCCGGTGTCAGCCGGATGAACTACCGCTCGTTCATCACGTTCAACATCATCGGCGGAGTCCTCTGGGGCGTCGGGGTGACGCTCCTCGGCGCGGGGCTCGGCCGGATCGAGTTCGTGCACAAGAACATCGAGGCCATGCTGATCCTGATCGTGCTGATCTCGGTCGTGCCGATCGGCATCGAGTTCCTGCGCGCCCGCGGCAAGGCGAAGAAGGAAGCGGTGCAGGGCGAGGGCGAGGAGCAGGGCCCGGCCACCGGTGGCAGCTCGGTCGCGAGCCGACGCGGCGGCCGTCACGCCAAGCGCTGAGGCCGGTCCCGAAGGGCCGCGGGCCCCCGTGTCAGAAGCCGCGTGTCCGCTTGGCCGCGCGGCGGTTCGCTCCGCCGACCGCCCCCGGCACCCGCATGAACAGCCGGGAGATCTCGCTTCCCAGGTTCACCCCGATCGCGATGGCCAGCGCCGTCGCCACCGCGGTCGACAGTGAGGCGAGCCCCCGGTCCAGCTCGTTCTGCGCGACGCCCAGCAGACCGAAGTACGTGGCGGATCCGGGCAGCAGCGGGCCGATCGCAGCCGTGATGAACGGCAGCGACGAGGTGTAGCGGTAGCGCGAGAACAACTGCCCGAACAGCCCGACGAGACCGGCCGCGGCAGCGGTGGCCGCCACTGGGGAGAGGCCGCCCGTCCGGGCCATAGCCCCGTAGACGACCCAGGCCACGCCCCCGTTGAGGGTCACCGCCAGCACCGTGGCCCGCTCCTGCTGGAGCAGGATCGCGAAGGCCAGGGTCAGCACCATCGACGCCAGGATCTGCACCACCGGCCGGTCATGGGTGATGAACCGTGCCTCCGGGTCCAGCTCGGCCCCCAGCTGAAGCCCCCCGTAGAGGGCCAGCAGCACCCCGGCGACGATGGCGATGAAGAAGTACATGACCTCCAGCAGCCGCGCCGATGCGGTGATGTAGTAGCCGGTCAGGCCGTCCTGCACGCCCGCGACCAGCGCCCGTCCCGGCAGCAGCGCGAACAGGCCACCCGTGATCACCGCCGACGGCCGAACGTCCGACCAGTGGGTGAGGGTCAGCGCCACACCCATCGCGGCCGGCGGCATCGCCGCCACGACGAACTGGTAGAACTCCGGAAGCCCCCGGCCGGCACACAGCCAGGCCAGCCGGTCACCGAGCATCGCGCCGAGCGCCGCGATCAGGAACACCACGGGACCGCCGCCGACCAGCACCGATGCCGCGCCCGCGAGCCCGCCGGCGGCCAGCGTGAGCACCCAGCCGGGGTAGGGGTGCCGGTTCCGGCGGATCTCCGCCAGGCGCCGGTAGGCCTCCTCCAGCGAGATCTCGCCCTCTTCGGTGGTGATGTCGTCGATGAGTCGGAAGACGGCGGCCAGTCGGGTGTAGTCGGTGCCGCGGCGGCGTACGGTACGGCTCGCAGTCACCGGGTCCTCGACCAGCGACGGCTGGTGCGAGATCGACAGCAGCGTGAAGGTGACGGTCGGTTCGCAGCGGTCGAGACCGTAGCTGCGGGTCACCGCGAACATCGCAGCCTCGACGTCCTCGGCCCCCTCACCGCCGGCGAGCAGCAGCTCCCCGATACGCAGGGTCAGGTCGAGTACGCGCGGCACCGCGGGGCCCGCGTCGTCGTGCCGCTGGACCGGTTCCGGTGCCGGGCGTTCGGCGACCGGCATCCGCAGCATCGTGCGCATCCGGTCCTGCCAAGGGGCCTCCTTGGTCAGCTGGATCATCGGGATGCCGTGCGCGGGCGTGAAGGCGGGCGGGGAGTTCCGGGCGTCGTACGTGCGCGGCGGGGCAAAAGCGGAGCCGATCGTGTCCGAGCCGGAAGCGGAACCCGTCCCCTGGCCGGACGCCGGCCCCTGCGACTCGGGTGCCAGACCGGACGGCAGGGAGAACTCGGACGTCGGATGGTCGTCGTCCGACGACGGGGCGGACTTCCCGACCCCGGCGGGCTGGGAGAAGGCGCTGCGCGCCTCGTCGGACTGGGGCTTCTGGTCATCTGGACCGCCCGGTTCCGCCACCACTCGACCTCGATCCTCATCGGCTGCGCGTCCTCGGCTGCGCTCCTGCCCAGTATGGCCGCGCCCATGGGCGGTCATGCGAACGGGCGGCACACCCGTGAAGGTGTGCCGCCCGGCAGCTGCTCAGAACCGCAAGCGGAACGTCAGTGCGCGCCGCCCTGCGCCTCGAGGCGCTTGTACGAGTTCTCGATCTCGGCCTCGGCCTCGACGCGGCCGACCCAGTCGGCGCCCTCGACGGACTTGCCGGGCTCCAGGTCCTTGTAGACCTCGAAGAAGTGCTGGATCTCCAGGCGGTCGAACTCCGACACGTGGTGGATGTCGCGCAGGTGCTCCACCCGGGGGTCGGAGGCCGGCACGCACAGCAGCTTGTCGTCGCCGCCGGCCTCGTCCGTCATGCGGAACATGCCGATGGCACGGCACTTGATGAGGCAGCCGGGGAACGTCGGCTCCTCCAGGATGACCAGCGCGTCCAGCGGGTCGCCGTCCTCGCCGAGGGTGTTCTCGACGAAACCGTAGTCCGCCGGGTAGCTGGTCGAGGTGAAGAGTCGACGGTCCAGGCGGATCCGACCGGTCTCGTGGTCCACCTCGTACTTGTTCCGCGAACCCTTCGGGATCTCGATAACGACGTCGAACTCCACGGGTGGCTCCTCCATGATCAACACATACGACTGATGGTTAAGTGTCCCTCACGGAGATGTGTGCTCGCGAAAGGGGCTGTTCAACGGTGGCCGAGCCGGTGAAAAGACCGTCGATCAACCCGTTCTCCCGCGTCGACAGGACGGCCCTCGCGGACCGCCTGGGCATGCGTAACGGACTGAGCAACCGGCAGTTCACGGCCGTTTCCGCCGTCCTGGGCCTGGCGCTCGCAGCCGGCGCCGTCCTTGCCGCCGGTCCCTGGGACTCGGGTCAGCGTAAGGCCGAGCACGACCGGGCGGCCTCCCAGGACCGCACAGGTGGCGCACATCACGAGCCCGCCGCGCCCTCGGGGCCGGCCCCGGCACCCAGCGCACCGGCCGTCCTCGCCGCGCTGGGCACCGGCGCCGACCACTCCGAGCCGGACGCCGCGGTTGCCCCGGACGGAGCAGCGGACGGACTGCGCGACGTGCTGGGCCCGCTGCTGAAGGACCCCGCGCTCGGCACCCGGCGCAGCGCCGTCGTCATCGACACCGCCACCGGCAAGCGGCTGTACGGGCTGGGGGCCGACGCCCCCATGACGCCCGCGTCCACCGTCAAGATCGCCACCACGGCCGCGGCCCTGACCGCGCTCGGCCCCGCCCACCGCATCCCCACGACCGTCCGGGCCTCCGCCGACCTGCGCACCGTGACGCTGGTCGGCGGCGGCGACCCCACCCTCGACCGGGCGGCCCTGCGCACCCTGGCCGCCGACACGGCCCGCGCCCTCAAGGAAGGCGGGGTCCGCTCGGTGCGGCTGCGGTACGACACCTCCGGCTACTCGGGGCCCGCACTCCACCCGATCGGCCCCAACGAGAACATCGCTCCCGTGAGCGCTCTGATGATCGACGAGGGGCGGCTCGACGACACCTCGAGCGGACCGGCGCCGCGCAGCGGTGACCCGGCCCGCGACGCCGCGGACGCCTTCGGCGAACTGCTGGACGAGGCAGGGGTCGCCACAGCCGACAGCCCGGCCCCCGGCCGGGCGGCCGCCAAGTCCCGGCCCGTGGCCAGGCATCTCTCCGCCCCGCTGTCCGCCCTCGTCGAGCGGGCGCTGACCAACAGCGACAACGACATCGCCGAGGCACTCGCCCGGCAGACCGCGCTCGCCACGGGCGAGACGGCCGACTTCAAGGGCGGCCGACGGGCCGTCACCACGCAGCTGAAGAAGCTGGGTCTGCCGCTGAAGGGCGTGGTCGTCGCCGACGGCAGCGGGCTCAACCGCAAGGACAAGGTCACCGCCGCCCTGCTCGCCGGACTCCTCGCCCGCGCGGCCGACCGGGACCACCCGGAGCTGCGGCCCGTGCTCACGGGTCTTCCGGTGGCCGGCTTCAGCGGCACGCTCAGCGGCCGTTACACCACGAAATCCGGCGGCACCGGGCTGATCCGCGCCAAGACGGGCACCCTCACGGGCGTCAACAGCCTCTCCGGCACGGTCGTCGACCCGCACGGCCGGCTGCTCGCGTTCGCCTTCCTCGCGTCGGGCACCACCGCCCCGTCCGAGGCACAGTCGGCCCTCGACGCGCTCGCGACCGCTCTGGCCGCCGGCAGACGCTGAGCGGCTCGACACCGCCCCCCATTTCCCGGTCGCTCCAAGGGCCGAGCACGTACGGTTGAGCCATGACGAGCGTCGGTGGTGCCGGGATGGTCGACTGGAATCTCGCGGTCGCGACTGCGACCCGGCTTGTACGGCCGGGTCCCGAGATCAGCCGCGAGGAGGCCCGCGAGGTCGTCGCGGAGCTGCGCAGGCATGCCAAGGCGGCGGAGGAGCACGTCCGTTCTTTCACCCGGATGATCCCGGAAGGGACCGAGCCGGAGGACACCCCGGTCCTGGTCGTCGACCGGGCGGGCTGGATCAAGGCGAACGTCGCGGGCTTCCGGGAACTGCTCCGCCCCCTCCTGGAGAAGATGGAGGAGCGGCGCGGCGGCGGCACGGGCGGTGCCGTGCTCGGCGCGGTCGGCTCCAAGGTGACCGGTGTGGAGGTGGGGATGCTGCTGTCGTTCCTGGCCTCCCGGGTCCTCGGACAGTACGAGACGTTCGCCCCCGCCACCCGTGAGCTCCCGGCCTCGGCCGACGGCGGCGGCAGGCTCCTGCTGGTCGCCCCGAACATCGTCCACGTCGAGCGGGAGCTGGAGGTCGACCCGCACGACTTCCGTCTCTGGGTCGCCCTCCACGAGGAGACGCACCGCACGCAGTTCACCGCGGTGCCCTGGCTCCGCGACCATCTGCAGGGCGAGATCCAGTCATTCCTCGACGAGACCGACGTCGACCCGATGACGGTGCTCGAACGGCTCCGCGAGGCCGCCCAGTCGCTGGCCGGCGGCCGGCCCGAGGGCGAGGAGGGCGAGGACGGCGGCCGCAGCCTCGTCGAAATCGTTCAGACGCCCGCCCAGCGGGAGATCCTCGGCCGGCTCACCGCGGTGATGTCCCTCCTGGAAGGGCATGCCGACTACGTGATGGACGGCGTCGGCCCCGAAGTGGTGTCCTCCGTCGGCGAGATCCGGGAGAAGTTCCAGCAGCGCAGGGCGCGCGGCGCGAGCCGTCTCGACCTGGCGCTGCGCAAGCTCCTGGGGCTCGACGCCAAGCTCCGCCAGTACCGGGACGGCGAGCGGTTCGTGCGCGCCGTGGTCGACGAGGTCGGCATGGACGGCTTCAACCGGGTCTGGACCTCGCCCAACACCCTTCCGACGAAGGCGGAGATCGCCAAGCCGGAGGACTGGATCGCGCGGGTGCACCGTAAGGCAGAGTCATGATCACGGCCTGTGCGCAGGGCGGGGACCCGAGGGCAACGCGCCGGTAATCACCCATCCGAGGGACCGTAGGGGCATGGGAAGGCGTGCAATGCTCGATGAACGGCATTGCTCTGTCACCATCGACGCACTCTGAGTGACGGCACTTTTCTCCGTCCCGGCACTCGGAGGCACCTCTCCAGAACTTCACGAAGGGCACCGGACATGGGTCCCCATCCTGCGGTCGCGGCGATACGCCTGGCGGTCCGCCGCGTACTCCACGACGTACTCACCGAATTCGCCGATCAGACCGAACGCACCGGACACGCACCGCACCCCGAGCTCGCCGAAGCCGGGTCGGGCAGGCGGCGCCCCGCACTTCCCGAACGCACCGATACCCCCCTGGTACTGGTCGCATGCTCCGGCGGCGCCGATTCCATGGCGCTCGCCTCCGCCCTCGCCTTCGAGGCCCGCAAACTCGCCGTCCGGGCCGGCGGCATCACCGTCGACCACGGCCTCCAGAGTGGCTCCGACACCCGCGCCACCGAGGTCGTAGCCCGCCTCACCGCCATGGACCTCGACCCGGTCGAGGCCGTGGCGGTGCGCGTCGGCCACGACGGTGGCCCCGAGGCCGCGGCCCGCGACGCCCGCTACGCGGCTCTGGACGCCGCCGCCGAACGTCACGGCGCCGCAGCCGTCCTGCTCGGCCACACCCGCGACGACCAGGCGGAGACGGTGCTACTGGGCCTCGCCCGCGGCTCCGGCATCCGCTCCCTCTCCGGCATGGCCGCCGCGTCCGGGCCGGCGGGCCGCTACCGCCGGCCCTTCCTCCAGCTCGACCGGCAGACCGCCCGCACTGCCTGCCTGGCCCAGTCCCTGCCCGTCTGGGACGACCCGCACAACATCGACCCCGCCTACACCCGCTCCCGGCTGCGCCACGAGGGCCTGCCCGCCCTGGAGAAGGCGCTGGGCAAGGGAGTCGTCGAGGCGCTGGCCCGCACGGCACAGCTCTCCCGCGACGACGCCGACGCCCTGGACACCTGGGCCGCCGAGGCCGGACGTGACGTTCGCGACGACGCGGGCCGGCTGGAGTGCGCCAAACTGCACGCGCTGCCGTCCGCCGTCCGCCGCCGCGTCCTGCGCCGGGCGGCCATAGAGGCGGGTTCCCCGGCGGGTTCCCTGTTCGCCCGGCACATCGAGGAAGTCGACCGTCTCATCACCGGCTGGCGCGGCCAGCAGGCCATCAACCTCCCCGGCCGCGTCGAAGCCCTGCGCCAGGGTGGCAGACTGGTGATTCGGCAGAGCTGACGCACAAGCGGCTGACATGCAGGCGAGCGGCCGCGCAGGCCCGGGACACCACCCCGGACCCGGCAGGCAAAGAAAGAGACGCGGGTGAACGAGAAGGACATGGGCACCGACCTTCAGTCGGTGCTCCTCACCAAGGAAGAGATCGACGCGAAGCTCGTCGAACTGGCCGCGAAGGTCGACGCGGAGTACGCGGGCAAGGACCTGCTCCTCGTCGGAGTCCTCAAGGGCGCGGTGATGGTCATGGCGGACCTGGCGCGCGCGCTGTCCACCCCCGTCACCATGGACTGGATGGCCGTCTCGTCGTACGGCGCGGGCACCCAGTCCTCCGGTGTCGTCCGGATCCTCAAGGACCTGGACACCGACATCAAGGGCAAGCACGTCCTGATCGTCGAGGACATCATCGACTCGGGTCTGACCCTGTCCTGGCTGATGTCGAACCTGGGCTCGCGCGAGCCCGCATCGCTGGAGATCTGCACCCTGCTGCGCAAGCCGGACGCGGCGAAGGTCGCGCTCGACTGCAAGTGGGTCGGCTTCGACATCCCCAACGAGTTCGTCGTCGGCTACGGGCTGGACTACGCGGAGAAGTACCGCAACCTCCCCTTCGTCGGCACCCTCGCCCCGCACGTCTACGGAGGCTGACCGCGGTGCGGCGCAGCCCGCGCCGGCTCCGGGAACCCTCATAGCTCTCCCGCCGTTGAGCCTTCGAAGGCGGGTTTGACAGACTTCCTCGGCGGTCGTCGGTACCAATGCCGGTGTACCGTCCGAAGAACAGTCTTAACTCACAGCAGCATTTACCTACGGGCAGGAGGGACGGGGCGACTTCGCTCCGTATGGATGGACGTGAAGCGATACTTCCGTGGGCCGGTCATGTGGATCGTGCTGGCCGTCCTCGCCGTGGTCGTGGTGATGAATGTCGTCGGTTCCGGCGGCGGCTACAAGTCGGTGGACACCGGCGAGGTAATCCAGGCGATCAGTAAGAACCAGGTGGAGCAGGCCGAGCTGACCACCGGTGACGATCACATCATCAAGATCGAGCTGAAGGACAACCAGAAACTCTCCGGCGAGTCCGGCAGCAAGTCCGGCAGCAAGTTCCAGGCGAGCTACATCGGCGACCAGGGCGTCCAGCTCGCCGACATGCTGCAGAAGAAGTTCGAGAGCGGTGACATCGAGAAGGGTTACACCGTCTCGCCGTCGAAGCAGTCCCCGTTCGTCTCGATCCTCTTCTCGCTGCTGCCGTTCGTCCTCATCGTGGTCGTCTTCCTGTTTCTGATGAACCAGATGCAGGGTGGCGGCTCCAAGGTCATGCAGTTCGGCAAGTCCAAGGCCAAGCTGATCACCAAGGACACCCCCAAGACGACGTTCGCCGATGTGGCGGGGTCGGACGAGGCGGTCGAGGAGCTCCACGAGATCAAGGAGTTCCTCCAGGAGCCGGCGAAGTTCCAGGCCGTCGGCGCCAAGATCCCCAAGGGTGTGCTGCTGTACGGGCCTCCCGGTACGGGCAAGACGCTGCTCGCACGCGCCGTCGCCGGCGAAGCGGGCGTCCCGTTCTACTCGATCTCCGGTTCCGACTTCGTCGAGATGTTCGTCGGTGTCGGCGCCTCCCGTGTCCGTGACCTCTTCGAGCAGGCCAAGGCGAACGCCCCGGCGATCGTCTTCGTCGACGAGATCGACGCTGTCGGCCGGCACCGTGGTGCCGGTATGGGCGGCGGTCACGACGAGCGCGAGCAGACGCTGAACCAGCTGCTCGTGGAGATGGACGGCTTCGACGTGAAGGGCGGCGTCATCCTGATCGCCGCCACGAACCGTCCGGACATCCTCGACCCGGCGCTGCTGCGTCCGGGCCGTTTCGACCGGCAGATCGCGGTCGACCGGCCGGACATGCTGGGCCGTCTGGAGATCCTCAAGGTCCACCAGAAGGGCAAGCCGGTCGCACCGGACGTCGATCTCGGCGCCGTCGCCCGTCGTACGCCCGGCTTCACCGGTGCCGACCTGTCGAACGTGCTGAACGAGGCCGCGCTCCTCACCGCGCGCGGCAATCTGAAGCTGATCGACAACAACATGCTCGACGAGGCCATCGACCGCGTCGTGGCGGGTCCGCAGAAGCGGACCCGGATCATGTCCGAGAAGGAGAAGAAGATCACCGCGTACCACGAGGGCGGACACGCCCTGGTCGCGGCGGCCTCACCTCAGTCGGACCCGGTCCACAAGATCACGATCCTCTCCCGCGGCCGCGCCCTCGGTTACACGATGGTGCTCCCGGAGGAGGACAAGTACTCCACGACGCGCAACGAGATGCTCGACCAGCTGGCTTACATGCTGGGCGGGCGCGCGGCGGAGGAGCTGGTCTTCCACGACCCGACGACCGGCGCTGCGAACGACATCGAGAAGGCCACGGCAACGGCCCGCGCGATGGTCACGCAGTACGGCATGACGGAGCGCCTCGGCGCGATCAAGTTCGGTGGCGACAACACCGAGCCGTTCGTGGGCCGCGAGATGGGTCACCAGCGCGACTACTCGGAAGAGGTCGCCGCGCTGGTCGACGAAGAGGTCAAGAAGCTCATCGAGACCGCGCACAACGACGCGTGGGAGATCCTCGTCGAGAACCGCGACGTTCTGGACGCCCTGGTTCTCCAGCTCCTTGAGAAGGAGACCCTCGGCAAGGCGGAGATCGCCGAGATCTTCGCTCCGATCGTCAAGCGCCCGGCACGTCCGGCGTGGACCGGCTCCGCCCGGCGCACGCCGTCCACCCGGCCGCCGGTGCTCTCCCCGAAGGAGCTCGCCCTCACCAACGGCGCCACCACGGCGAACGGCTCGGTCACGGACACGGTTCCGGCGACCGAGGCGGTCCCCGAGGAGCGTCCCGAGAGCTAGACACCGACCCCGGTGTGGCCCCTGTCACGGGGGCTTCACCGGGCCCGGAATGGATGCCGCGCCCCCCAGGTTTTAGCCTGTGGGGGCGCGGCTTTTCCCTTGAGGCCTGTCCGGCGGATCATGGCCGGGGTCGCGGTGTCCGGCACGACCTTGATCCGCCGGACAGGCTCTACACCTGCGTGGATGTCCACGCAGTGACAGTTCAGAGGAACGAGGCACAGATGACCGACCCGGTGACGCTGGACGGCCAGGGTTCGATCGGCGAGTTCGACGAGAAGCGGGCCGAGGCGGCCGTGCGCGAGCTGCTCATCGCCGTCGGGGAGGACCCGGACCGGGAAGGGCTGCGGGAGACGCCGGGGCGGGTGGCGCGGGCGTACAAGGAGATATTCGCGGGCCTGTACCAGGAGCCCGAGGACGTCCTGACGACCACGTTCGACCTGGGCCACGACGAGATGGTGCTGGTCAAGGACATCGAAGTGTTCAGCACGTGTGAACACCACCTGGTGCCGTTCCGCGGAGTGGCGCACGTCGGATACATTCCGGCGACCAGCGGCAAGATCACCGGTCTGTCGAAGCTGGCCCGTCTCGTCGACGTCTACGCCCGCCGGCCGCAGGTCCAGGAGCGGCTCACGACGCAGATCGCCGAGTCCCTGATGGAGATTCTGGAGCCGCGCGGAGTCATCGTCGTCGTGGAGTGCGAGCACATGTGCATGTCGATGCGCGGGATCCGCAAGCCCGGGGCGAAGACGCTGACCTCGGCGGTTCGCGGACAGCTCCGCGACCCCGCGACGCGTGCCGAGGCCATGAGCCTGATCATGGCGCGCTGACGCACCGGCCCGGACAGGAAGGGGCGGTGGCCCGCGCCGCCGCGTTCCTGCTGGCGTCGGCGGTGTCCTACGCCGCCGCCGCGTTCTTGTTGTCGTCCTCGTCGTCCGGGAGCTTGCAGACGCGCTCCAGGAACAGGGCGGCCGCGATCACGGCGATGCCCGCCAGAACCGCGAGGCCCGCGTAGATGGCCTGATCGCGGCGGGGCGGGTTGTCGAGGGAGCCGAGCAGGAAGACGCCCGTGCCGCCGTACACCCCGGCGACCAGGGCCGCGACGAGGGCGCTCGCCTGGCCGAAGACCACGGCGCGGGCCGCCATCAGGGGCTCGACGCCCTTCGCGCCCGGCCGGCGCTCGCGCTGGGCCCGCAGCCGGGAGCGGATGGAGAGCGCGGTCGCCAGCAGGACCACGGCGATCACCGCGAGGACGATGGGCGCGGCCAGCGGCACGCTCGGCAGGGTGCCGAGGGCGCTCCAGAGGCGGGCGCCGCCCCAGGACAGCACACCGGCGGCGGCGAAGAGGCCGGCCAGTACTCCGAGCCGTAGTTGCTTCACCGGGTGAGCCGCCCTTCGCCGCCTGTGGATGTCCTGCTGTCTTCTTCGAGCCTAACGACTACTCGGGCAGCCGGAGTTCCAGGTCGGCCCGGGGCAGTACGCCGCCGCGGCCCACGCCGGCCAGCAGGTCGGCGACGGGGCCGGCACCGGGCAGCCGGGCCTCGGGATCCACGTCGTGCCACGGAGCGAGGACGAAGGCGCGCTCGCGGGCGCGGGGGTGGGGGAGGGTGAGCTCCGGGTCGTCGGAGACGACGTCCGCGTACGCGACGATGTCCACGTCGATGGTGCGCGGCCCCCAGCGCTCCGCGCGTACCCGGTCGAAGGCCTCTTCGATGGCCTGGCCGCGCTCCAGGAGTGAGGACGGGGGGAGCGTCGTCTTCACGACGACGACCGCGTTGAAGTACGAGGGCTGGGAACCGGGGTCGACGCCCCACGGCTCTGTCTCGTACACCGGGGAGACCGCCTTGACCCGGAGGCCCGGAGTGTCCTCCAGGGCGTCGATGGCGCCCTGGAGGGTCTCCAGGCGGTTGCCCAGGTTGGAGCCCAGGGAGATCACGGCGCGTTTGGGATTGGAGAGGGTGATGTCCGCGGCGTCCACCTGCTCGACCACGGAGGCGGGAACCGGCTGTACGGTCGGGTCGCTCTGCCCCTCGGTAGAAAATGCAGTCATGCTCGGCTCCGGGTGATGGTGACGGTGACGTCGTCGAAGGGGACGGTGATGGGCGCATCCGGCTTGTGGACCACGACCTCCACCTCCTCGACGCCTTCGTGCTTGAGGCACTGCTGGGCGATGCGCTCCGCGAGTGTCTCGATCAGATCGACCGGCTCGCCCTGGACCACAGCGACGACCTCTTCCGCGACCACGCCGTAGTGCACGGTCCTGGTGAGGTCGTCCGCGGCTGCCGCGGGGCGGGTGTCGAGGCCGAGCACCAGGTCGACGATGAACGTCTGTCCCTCTTCCCGTTCCCGGGGAAAGACGCCATGGTGCCCACGGGCCTTGAGGCCGCGCAGCGCGACACGATCCACGCGAATCACTCCTGATGTTGTTGTCGAAGGGGCACGGAACCACGTGCGGGCGGCTGCGTACCCTTTTCCGAATCTACCCGCGGGCGCCGACAGTCCTCCCCCGCGGGGGCTATGGACACGGCGGCACGGGACTGGTAGCCGCTGATACCCCGATGTCCCCGGTTCCAATCCCTCGGGCGGCCTTTCGTGCCTCCGAAGGTCCTGATGCCCGCTCGGAACGTCCGGAACGTTCAGGAAGGTGAGTCCTCGTCCTCGTCCTCATCGGACTCGGCCAGGACGGGCGAGCCGTGATGGGACCAGAGCTTCCAGCCATCCGGAGTGCGGCGGAACACATTGGTCGCGACGACCAGTTGGCCGACGAGCGGACCCAGGGAGCTGCCCTCCTCGGCGGGGCCTCCGCTGAGGATGTTCTCGGTACAGGTCACCAGGGCGGTGTCGCCCGTCATGGAGACCCCGACATCCGTCAGGAAGAACTGGATGTACTCGGTGTTCGCCATGATCAGGGCGTAACTGCGCAGCACCTCGCCGCGTCCTGTGAGCACCGGCCAGCCGGGGTGGACGCAGGAGACCGTGAGGTCCTCCCCGGGCAGCCAGAGCCCGGTCAGCTCGGCCAGGTCGCCGCGCTCCAGGGCCTCGTAGAAAGCGGTGTTGGCCCGCTCGACCGCCTCGATGTCGTCGGCGGCGGAGGGCTGTTCGTCCTGCGGCTCGTTCACGCGGCTCCCTCGACCGCGCGGGCGACCCGGACGGCGTCGGCGGTGGCCCGTACCTCGTGGACCCGGACGGCCCAGGCACCGGCCCGGGCGGAGAGTGCGGAGACCGCGGCGGTGGCGGCGTCGCGCTCGCGGGCGGGAGGCGGGGCCGCGCCCTCACCGGCCAGTACGTGCCCCAGGAACCGCTTG
The DNA here is from genome assembly GCF_040295435.1 of Streptomyces sp. NPDC002809. Lineage (NCBI taxonomy): Bacteria > Bacillati > Actinomycetota > Actinomycetes > Kitasatosporales > Streptomycetaceae > Streptomyces > Streptomyces sp. NPDC002809. The sequence continues at coordinate 33,669 of NZ_JBEOVJ010000043.1, read as the reverse complement.
CGGGAGGCGGCGACCAGCAGCGGGCGGCCGAGGCCGTGCAGCGCGTCGAGGCGGGCGATGAGCGAGAGGTCGTGGGCGGCGTCCTTGGCGAAGCCGAGGCCCGGGTCGATCACGATCCGTTCGGGGGCGACACCCCCGGCGACCACGGCGTCCATCCTGATCCGCAGCTCCTCGACGACCTCGGCGACGACGTCCTCGTACACCGCTCTGCTGTTCATGGACTCGCTGAAACCGCGCCAGTGCATGACGACGAACGGCACCGCGGCCGCGGCGACGACCGGGACCATGTCCGGGTCGGCGAGCCCGCCGCTCACGTCGTTGACCAGGACCGCTCCCGCGGCGACGGCCTGCTCGGCGACCCGGGCCCGCATGGTGTCCACGGAGACCGTGACCCCTTCCGAGGCCAGGCCGCGGACCACCGGGACCACCCGCCGCAGCTCCTCGGACTCGTCCACCCGGCTCGCGCCGGGACGGGTGGACTCACCGCCGACGTCGACCAGGTCGGCACCCTCGCCGACCAGGTCCAGGCCGTGCTTCACGGCCGCCGTGGTGTCGAACCAGCGGCCCCCGTCGGAGAAGGAGTCGGGGGTCACGTTGACGACACCCATGACCGCGCAGCGGTCCCACTCCGGCAGGCCCTGCACCGTGCCTCGTCCATGCAACGTACTCATACGACCAGCCTAGAGCCTGTCCGGAGCCCGTACGGAGACAGCTCACACCGGGTGGACGCCCTGCTCTCCCGTGTGGGCCCGGACATGCGCACAGGGGCGCTGCCCGCCCGCGGGCAGGCGCCGGGCCAGGGGGCGGGGGAGCGTGAAGTTCACGAAGCCCTCGGCCTGCATGGCCGCGAGGGAGATCCGGGGCAGGTCGCGGGCGGTCCGGTAGACCACGAACCGGGGCTCCCAGCGGGGCCGGAACTTGGCGTTGAACTTGTACAGGGACTCGATCTGGAACCAGCGCGACAGGAAGACCAGCAGCCCCCGCCAGACCCGCAGCACCGGTCCGGCCCCCAGCTTCTCGCCGCGGGCCAGGGCGGAGCGGAACATCGCGAAGTTCAGCGAGACGCGTGTGATGCCGAGCCTGGGCGCGGCCTGCAGGGAGGCGACGATCAGCAGCTCGTTCATCCCCGGGTCCGCGGCGCGGTCGCGGCGCATCAGGTCCAGGGACATGCCGTCGGTGCCCCACGGGACGAAGTGGAGCACGGCCTTCAGGTCGCCGTACAGGGAGTCCGCGTCCTGTTCCTCGGCCTTGTGTGCGGTGGCGACGAAGCAGTCCGGGTCGGCGCCGTCGCCGATCCGGCCGAGAGCCATGGAGAAGCCCCGCTCGTTGTCCGTGCCCCGCCAGTCGGCGGCGGCTCGCCGGATGCGGGCCAGTTCGGCTTCGCCGATGTCCGCCACGCGCCGGACCCGCGTCTCGTACCCGCCGCGCTCAATGCGCTTCACCATCTGGCGCACGTTGCGCATCGCGCGTCCGGCGAGCGAGAAATCCGCGACATCCACCACCGCCTCGTCGCCGAGTTCCAGGGCGTCGAGTCCGGTCTCGCGGGTCCAGACCTCGCCGCCGGTCTCGCTGCAGCCCATCACGGCGGGGGTCCAGGAGTGCGCCCTGGCCTCGTCCATGAAGCGTTCGATGGCGCCGGGCCAGGCCTCCACGTCGCCGATCGGGTCGCCGCTGGCCAGCATCACCCCGGACACCACGCGGTAGCAGACGGCGGCCTTGCCACTGGGCGAGAAGACGACGGCCTTGTCGCGGCGGAGCGCGAAGTGGCCCAGCGAGTCGCGGCCGCCGTGCCGCTCCAGCAGGGCGCGCAGCCGGGCCTCGTCGTCCTCGGTGAGCCGGGCGGCCGGGTGCTCGGGCCGGAACGCGAGGTAGATCGTGGTGACGGCGGTCAGCAGTCCGAGCGCGCCCAGCGAGTAGCCCACGGTCCAGGAGGTGTCACCGGCGTAGTCGACCGGGCCCTCGAAGCCGAACAGCCCGTACAGCACGTGCTGGAGCCGGTCGGCGATGCTGGGGTTCCCGACCAGCCGGCCCGGGTGGACGCTGACGATGACCAGGCCGAGGCCGAGCGAACCCGCGCCGAGCAGGACGAAGTTGGCCAGTGCCCTCCAACGGCTGCGCGGGTCGGGCAGTGCGGCGAATTCACTCCGGTGGCGTACCAGCAGAATGCACAGCACCAGCGAGACGATGGCGCCCAGGACCGAGTGCCGGTAGACGAACTGGGCCACCGCACCGGCCGGGAGCAGGACGACGGCGGCCCGCCAGGCCCGTCGCTTGTGCCGCTTCAGGCCGTGGGCCAGGAGCAGCAGCAGGACGCCGGCGCTCAGTGAGAGCGCGGCGGCGAAGGGGCCGAGGGCTCCGGGGAGCACCTCGGCGAGGGTGTGCATCCGGCTGTGCCGGAAGCGCGGGAAGACACCCGCGGCGACGTCGATCAGGCCGACGGCGGCGCAGGCGGTGCCGACGAGTGCCGGCACGGTCTCGGGCGGCGGTCCGTATGCGAACTTGCGTACGCCCTTCGGAACCAATCCCGATTTATCCCCATCTAGCGTGACAGACATCGCTTCCCGTGGTTCCGCGAGAGATTCTTGGAGTCCGTCGGCCGGAGCCCTGCGGACGATGTGCGACCTCTAGGACGAGGCTTCCGGGCTGCGGGTTCACCCGTGACCCGGAAATTTCCTGACAAGAAAGTTCAACCGTCATGGGCCTTACCGGTAACGCAGTTCTGATCCTGGCGATCGTGCTTGCCGTCGCGCTGTTCGCCGTCACGATCTGGTTCTGGCCGAGGCTCGCCCGGCGCAGCGTCTCCGCAATCTTCGGCAGGGTGGGGCTGCTGCTGGCCACCCAGGTGGCGGTCTTCGTCTCCGTCGGCCTGATGGCCAACAACTCGTTCCTCTTCTACGGCTCCTGGGCCGACCTGTTCGGCCAGAAGCAGGAGCTGGGCGTGGTGACCGACCACGCTCAGGGGACCCTGGCGGAGAGGAACATCGTCCGGGTGGGGACGCAGCGGCCCGACGTACCGGGAGGGTCGCGGCCCGCCCTGGCCGGCCGGATCGACAAGGTCGTGATCGCGGGGCGGCAATCGGGGATAGAGACCTCGGCGTACGTGTACCTGCCGCCGGAGTACTTCCAGGAGGCGTACGCCCGGCGGAGGTTCCCCGCGGTCGTGGTCCTCACCGGATACCCGGGCACCTCGGAGAACCTCATCAAGGGGCTGGCCTACCCCAAGACGTCACTCGAACGGGTCCGGGCGGGCCGCTCGCAGCCGATGATCCTGGTGATGCTGCGACCGACCCTGGCACCGCCCCGGGACACCGAGTGCGTGGACATAAAGGGCGGACCGAAGACCGAGACGTTCTTCGCGGACGACCTGCCGCACGCGATCTCGGCCGGCTACCGGGTCGGGCGGCACGCCCGCAACTGGGGCATCATCGGCAACTCGACCGGTGGCTACTGCGCCCTGAAGATCGGCCTGCACCATCCGGCACGCTTCACGGCGAGCGCGGGACTCTCCGCGTACTACAAGGCGGCCGAGGACCCGACGACCGGTGACCTCTTCCACGGCGACCAGGGGGCGCGCGAGCGTGCCGACCTCCTGTGGTTCCTGGACCACCGGCCGCAGCCCGACTCGTCCTTCCTGGTGACGACGTCCCGCACGGGCGAGTCGAACTACGCCGACACACGGAAGTTCGTGGCCAAGGTGAAGCGGCCCGCCCAGGTCTCGTCGATCGTGCTCGACAGCGGCGGGCACAACTTCAACACCTGGCGCCGGGAGATCCCCGCGACCCTGGACTGGATGAGCAGCCGGCTCAGCGAGAACTGACCGGGGAGGGCCGCCGCCCGCCGCGAGGTGCCTCAGTGCCCCGCGGTCTTCGCGACGCCGGCGACGCCCGCGACGCTCTCCACGGCGACCTCGGCGCGCGGTACGGCCCGGTCGTCCGCGTTGATCGAACGGCGCAGTGCCTCGTGGAGGCGGGCCGGGGTGAGCACCCCCAGGAAGCGGCCCTCGCCCTGTTCGTCGATGACCGCGATCCAGCCGGCGTCGTGCTGGAGCATGGTGGCGAACGCCTGCTTGAGCGGTGCGCCGACGGGCAGCCAGGCCTCCATCCGCCGGGCGTGCTCGCGGACCGTGCCCCCGGCGCCGGTGAGTGCGTCACCGGCCGGGATCCAGCCGTGCAGCCGGCCGTCGCCGTCCAGCACCACGGCCCACCGTGCCCCGTCCGCGCGCAGCCGCTCGGTCGCCCTGGCCAGCGGGTCGTCGAGGTGGACGACCGGCGGCCGGTCGAGGTCGCTCTCCTCGACGGGGGTGACCGAGAGCCGCTTGAGCCCGCGGTCCGCACCGACGAAGTCGGCCACGTAGTCGGTGGCGGGGGCGCCGAGCACGGTGGCCGGTGAGTCGAACTGTTCGATCGAGCCCTGTCCGTAGACGGCGATACGGTCGCCGAGCCGGACGGCCTCCTCGATGTCGTGGGTGACGAACAGCACGGTCTTGCGGACCTGGGCCTGAAGCCGCAGGAATTCGTTCTGAAGCCGTTCCCTGACCACCGGGTCGACCGCGCCGAAAGGTTCGTCCATCAGCAGCACCGGCGGGTCCGCGGCCAATGCCCTGGCGACACCCACGCGTTGGCGCTGGCCGCCGGACAACTGTTCCGGATAGCGGTCACCATAAACGGAGGGATCGAGTCCGACCAGGTCGAGGAGTTCCGCGGCGCGGGCGCGGCCCTTTCCGCGTTTCCAGCCGAGGAGATGGGGGACGGTCGCGGTGTTCTCCAGCACCGTCCGGTGCGGAAACAGGCCGACCTGCTGGATGACATAGCCGATGCGGCGCCGGAGCCGGACCGGGTCGATGGCGGATATGTCGTCCCCGTCGAGGAATATCCGGCCCTCGGTCGGTTCGATCAGCCGGTTCACCATCTTCATGGTGGTCGTCTTGCCGCAGCCCGACGGTCCGACGAGCGTGACGAGTTCACCTTCGGCGACCTCGAAGGAAAGATCGTCGACGGCGGTCGTGCCGTCCGCATACCGCTTGGTGACGTGCTCGAAACGGATCATGGTTCCCCATTGTGACGCGTGTTCTGTGAAGGACGTGTTGCTGGAATACAACGGCCTCGGCGATTGTCAGTGGTCGAGGATAGGCTCGCCGGACATCAGTACGAGAGGCGATCGGGAGGTGGGGGACGGATGGCCGGACAGAACTGCCTGGTGACGAACGACTGGATCTGCGGGGAGTATCTCCGTTCCCGCAGCCAGGAGTTGACCGATGCGACGGTTCAGCACATTTGGATCACCGCGGTCTCGGTGACGATCGGGATCGCCGTGGCCTTTCCGCTGGCGCTGCTCGCCCGCCGCGGCCGGCACTTCGCCGGACCGGTTCTCGGGCTGACGACGGTGCTCTACACGGTGCCTTCGCTGGCGATGTTCTCGCTCCTGCTGCCCCTGTTCGGGCTCTCGGCGGCGCTCGTCGTCACCGGGCTCGTGCTCTATTCGCTGACCATTCTCGTGCGGAACATCCTGGCGGGTCTGGAATCGGTTCCGCAGGAGGCGAAGGAAGCCGCCCGGGGCATGGGCTACGGCCCGGTGCGCCTGCTGTGGGAGGTCGAACTCCCACTCGCGATGCCCGCGTTGATGGCCGGGATACGGATCGCCACGGTGTCCACGATCGCGCTGACCACGGTCGGGTCGATCGTCGGCCGCGGCGGCCTGGGCAATCTCATCGAGGACGCCCTGCCGAGCTTCTTCAAGGCCCAGGTGCTGGCCGCCTCGGTGCTCTGCGTGCTGCTCGCGGTGGTCGCGGATCTGCTGCTGCTCGGTGTGCAGCGGCTGCTGACCCCCTGGACCCGAATACCGGCCACCCGTGATGCCGTGAGCGCGGCCGGCCCGGCGAAGGCGGTCTGAATCCATGGGAGTTCTCGGAGAGGCCTGGACCTGGCTCACCACCGGCGCCAACTGGTCGGGGGAGAGCGGGGTGGCCCACCGGCTCGGCGAGCATCTGTACGTCAGCGGCGTGGCGCTCGCCCTGTCCTGCGCCATCGCGCTGCCCATCGCCCTGTACCTGGGACACATCGGCAAGGGCGGTGCGCTGGCCGTCAACATCTCCAACGTGGGGCGCGCGATCCCGGTCTTCGCGGTGCTGGCCCTCTTCATGGTCTCGCCCCTGCGCAACGCGGGATACATACCGACGATCATCGCCCTGGTGCTGTTCGCCGTGCCGCCGCTGCTGACCAACGCCTACGTCGGGATGACGGAGGTGGACCGTTCGGTGGCGGAGGCCGCGCGGGGGATGGGCATGTCGGGCGGTCAGCTCTTCCTCCGGGTCGAACTCCCACTGGCCTATCCGATGATCATGACGGGGCTGCGTTCGGCCTCGGTGCAGGTCGTGGCCACGGCGACGATCGCCGCGATGGTCGGCCAGGGCGGCCTCGGCCGGATCATCACCGCCGGCTTCAACACGTACAACACCCCGCAGGTGGTCGCGGGCGCCCTGCTGGTCGCCGCGCTCGCCCTGCTGGTGGAGACGGCCCTGGTCTGCATCGACCGGCTGCTGTCACCGCTGCGCCGCCGCCGGACGGCATGAGGGTCCGGCCGGCTCAACCAACCGTTACCGCTTATCGCATATGGCCTCGTTGCCGTGGACGGAGAACATCATGAGCAGGACCTCGCGCATAGCCGGCGCGGTCATCGGCATCGTCGCGCTCGCGGGCTCGCTCGCCGCCTGCGGTGGCGACAGCCTGGAGAAGGACAAGGACGGATCCGCCGCGTCCGCCGGGGACAAGGGGTCGGGGAAGAAGGGCTCGCTGGTCGTCGGCGCCGCCGCCTTCACCGAGTCCAAGGTGCTCGCGGAGCTGTACGCCGGAGTTCTGTCCGACGCCGGATACAGCACGTCGGTCACCACGGTGAAGAACCGTGAACTCTACGAACCCTCGCTGGAGAAGGGCGAGATCGACGTCGTACCGGAATACGCGGCGACGATCGCGGAATTCCTCAACGCCAAGGTGAACGGGGCGAAGACGGCCGAGGCCGAGCCGGTCGCCTCGGGCGACGCCGCGGCCACGGTCGCCGCGCTGGAGAAGCTCGCCACCCCGCGCGGGCTGAAGGTGCTGCCGGCCGGTGAGGCCGTCGACCAGAACGCCTTCGCGGTCACGAAGGAATTCGCGGACAAGAACAAGCTCAAGACTCTTTCGGATCTCGGCGCTTCCAAGATCAAAGTGAAGATCGCGGCAGGTGACGAGTGCGAGGTGCGGCCGTTCTGCGCACCCGGGCTGAAGAAGACGTACGGCATCGACGTCACCGGCATCGACCCCAAGGGGGTCGGTACCCCGCAGTCCAAGCAGGCGGTCAAGGACGGTATCGACCAGCTGGTCCTCACCACCACCACGGACGCGGTGCTGGACACCTTCGGTCTCGTTTTCCTGGAGGACGACAAGAAGCTCCAGAACGCGGACAACGTGCTGCCCGTCCTCAATGCCGAGGACGCCGGCGCCCAGGACGTCGCCGATGCCCTCGGCAAGCTCACCGACGCACTCACCACTCAGGATCTGGCGGAGCTGAACCGCAAGGTCGACGCCGAGCGCGCCAAGCCCGCCGATGTGGCCAGGGAATACCTGGAGACGAAAGGTCTGATCAAGAAGTAGCGAACGCCCGGCAACGCCCCGCAAGTCTCCGAAAGGGCCGTGCGGGGCGAGCTCCGCAGTGTCCCGGAAGGCGTACGGGAACTCTCTCCGGCAGGAGTGGAGTGAGTGATTCAGGGGCCGTCAGGTAACTGGCCGGGAACAGATTGCCGGGCGGCCCCCCAAGCGGCCCGTACGCACGGTAAATTTCAGGCCATGTCACGTGGACGCCACCGCCATTCGCCACCTCTGCACAGAATCCTTCCGCCTTCGGCCGTCGCCGGAGCCGCGGTCCTCTGTGCCGCGGGAGCCTGGCTGCTCGCCGAGCCGCTGGTCCTGCGCGGACTGGTCGCCGCCGCGGCGGCCGCCGCGGTCACCGGCGCGTATCTGATGCGCAGCTGGGACCGGGAGGCGGGCCGTCGCGTCGCGGAGCTGACGCGTGCCCGCGCCAGTGACGAATGGCGCGCCGAGGAACGCGTGGCGGAACTGGAAGCCGATCTGGAGGAGTCGCGCGAGCTGCGCGCCCGTCTGGAGACGAAGCTGCGCCGCAAGCGTGTGGAGCTCGCCGGGCTGCGGGGCGAGCACGCCGCGCTGCTGCGGCGGTACGCCAACGCCGAGACCGAGCGCGCCAGTGTGCTGGAGAGCCGTCGTCAGCTCGCGCTGGAGGCGGCCGCGCCGCCCCGCGAACTGCCCGCCGCGCGCAGCACCCCCACCCCGTCCGCGTATCTGCGCGCCGCCCAGGCCCTCGACGACCTCACGCGCAACGGGGCGCTCCAGGAGGCGCGGCGCACCGCCGAGCAGGCCAGGAAGCGCGATCTCGCGGAGCGGGCCAGGGAGGCGGAGGAGCCGCAGGGGAAGCACGCGGCCACCGGCTCCCCGGCAGCCGCCGGGCAGGCGGCCGACGTCCGCCCGGGCGCCGAGCAGCGTCGCCGCCCGCAGGCCGCCCTGCCCGCGACCCGGCCGTCCCAGGCCCTGCCCGCACCGCGCCCGATGCCGGCCGCCAGCGCGGTCGTTCCGTACGCGGCGGCCCGCCGTCACCTGGTGCCGCAGGGCAGCTTCGACTTCTTCGGCACGCAGAAGGCGCACGCCGCGATCGAGTCCGTGCAGAACGAGGACCTCGCCGACGTGGTGGGCGAGGAGGCGCTGGCCGCGCACCGTACGGGCGCGGCCGAGAACCGGGCCGTCGGCAAGGTCATCGACCTGACCGCGCACGACGAGACCGAGCAGCTGGACGTGGCGGAGCTGCGCAGCGCGATCTCGTAGGACGGAACGGGCGGCAGCCGCCCCGGGGGGCCGGGTCGGGCGGCGCTACTTGTCGATGTCGCCGACGACGAAGAACAACGACCCCAGGATCGCCACCATGTCGGCGACGAGTGTGCCCGGCAGCAGTTCCGTGAGCGCCTGGATGTTGTTGAACGAGGCGGAGCGGAGCTTCAGCCGGTACGGGGTCTTCTCGCCCTTGGACACCAGGTAGTAGCCGTTGACGCCGAGCGGGTTCTCGGTCCAGGCGTAGGTGTGGCCCTCGGGCGCCTTCAGCACCTTGGGCAGCCGCTGGTTGATCGGACCGGGCGCCAGATCGGCCATCCGGTCCAGGCAGGCGTCCGCCAGGTCCAGGGCGTTGTGCGTCTGGTCCAGCAGGCACTCGAACCGGGCCAGGCAGTCGCCCTCGGTACGGGTGACGACCTTCAGGGTGTCCTGGAGCTCTCCGTAGGCGAGGTACGGCTCGTCGCGCCGCAGGTCGAAGTCGACACCCGAGGCACGGGCGATCGGCCCGGACACCCCGTAGGCGTGCACGGCCTCGGCCGAGAGCACCCCGACCCCGCGGGTACGGCCCCGGAAGATCTCGTTGCCCAGCACCAGCTTGTCGTAGACGTCCATCCGGGAGCGGACCGAGGCGACGGCGTCCCGGGCGCGGCCGAGCCAGCCCGCCGGGAGGTCCTCCTTGAGGCCGCCGACCCGGTTGAACATGTAGTGCATCCGGCCGCCGGAGACCTCCTCCATCACGGCCTGGAGCTCCTCGCGCTCCCGGAACGCGTAGAACACCGGGGTGATCCCGCCGAGCTCCAGCGGGTACGAGCCGAGGAACATCAGGTGGTTGAGGACCCGGTTCAGCTCGGCGAGCAGGGTGCGGGTCCAGACCGCGCGCTCCGGCACCTCCATGCCGAGCATCCGCTCGACGGCCATCACGACGCCCAGCTCGTTGGAGAACGCCGACAGCCAGTCGTGGCGGTTGGCGAGCATCACGATCTGCCGGTAGTCGCGCGCCTCGAAGAGCTTCTCCGCGCCGCGGTGCATGTAGCCGATGACCGGTTCGGCGTGCTGGATGCGCTCGCCGTCCAGGACGATGCGCAGACGGAGCACGCCGTGCGTGGAGGGGTGCTGGGGGCCGATGTTGAGCACCATGTCGGTGCTCTCCGCCGCGCCGCCGATGCCGACTGTCGTCTCCGTCATGGGGGACAGTATTGCCTGCGGGCCCGATTCCGGGGGGCGCTGCCCCCGGACCCCCGCTCCTCAAGCGCCGCAGGGGCTCGAATGCGCGTCGGCGAGGCTCGGAACCCGCTGCGTCAGCCAGCCGAAATCGCCCAGGCCGCCCCGGGCCGTGAGCTCCGCGGCCTGGCCCGCGGACGCCAGGGCGCGCACGTATCCGGCCGGGTCGCCCGACGCCAGGGAGAGCGGCGGGCGTTCACCGCTGACGCCCAGCTCCCGCAGCGCCTCGCGCTGGGTGCGGATCTCCGCGCCCGGGCCGCCCGCCGCCGCGCACGCGTCCAGGGCCACGTGCGAGGTGAGGTCGCAGCTGCCGTCCGGCACCGGGCGCACCTCCCGCCCCGCCCGGAAGCCGGTCAGCGTGCCGAACGGCGGCCGCTCCTCCCGTACGTGCATGTAGTCCACCGCCACCGCGAGCCCAGCGGTCAGCGCGGAGACCGCGCCCGCCCACGCCTCGTCGCGCGGTCGGCCGATCTCGGCCCTGCTGCCCGGCCCCGCCGACGGCCACCAGCGGTGCAGCCAGCGCGCGTCCGCCCCGCTCACCGGTTCGCCCAGCCGCTCCGCGCCGTCCGCCGTCCGCACCAGGACGTACCGCCGGACGCCGTCCGGATCCGTCTCGGCGACCGGCACCGGCACGTTGTCCAGCCACTCGTTGGCGAACAGCAGCCCGCGCACGCCCTGCGGCGGCTCGGCGCACCACTCCACCCGCGGGTCCAGACCGGGCGGGCGGGCGGCGAGCTCGACGGCGTACGCCCGCACCGTGAGACCGTCGCCGCCCTCGGCCGGCAGCGCCGCGAGCACGCCCGTCAACAGCTCTCCGCGCCCCGCCCCCAGATCCACCAGGTCCACGTCCGGCGTCCCCAGTTCCGCGGCCGTTCCGACCAGCAGCCGGGCGACGGCCGCGGCGAACAGCGGGGAGGCGTGCACGGAGGTACGGAAATGTCCGGCGGGCCCTTCGGGGCTCCGGTAAAACCCCTCGTCCCCGTACAAAGCGGTCTCGGCCGCCTCCTGCCACCCACGCCACTCATCCGTCACGTTCCCAAGTCTCCACCTTGGGGAGTACGGTCTCCGGACCTGGATCGGTCCTTCGGCTGACCCACGCACCCATTGGCTTTCCCTACGCTGGGTTACGTGCAGCGCCTCTACGACTTCATCCGCAGACACCCGACGGGCGTCGACTGCTTCTGGGCCGTCTTCCTCCTCGGGATCTCCGGCATGACGATCGTGGTCGGCGACATGGGGCGGGGTGACCGCGCGGAGCGCATCGCCATAGTCCCGGTCGTCATCGCCCTCTGCGTCGTCGTCGCGCTGCGCCGGCGCGCGCCGGAGAAGATGCTGCTGCTCGCCATCGCGACGGGCGTGGCCCAGCTGGTGATCGGGGTCAGACCGACCATCGCGAACTTCGCCATGCTGGTGATCACCTTCACCGTGGCCACGGTCGGCGAACGCTGGGCGTCCCGGCTGGCCCTGGCCTGCAGCCTGTGTGCGGCGGGTCTCTCCCAGCTCCGCTGGCCGGAGCAGGAGGGGGCGCCGCGCGGCTGGGTGGAGTCGGTGTTCCTCGTCGTCGTGATGACGGTGCCGTTCGTCCTGGCCTGGGTGCTCGGCGACTCGATGCGGACCCGGCGGGCCTACTTCGATCAGCTGGAGGAGCGCGCCGCCCGGCTGGAGCGGGAGCGCGAGGCGCAGTCGAAGGTCGCGGTGGCGGCCGAGCGGGCCCGTATCGCCCGCGAGCTCCACGACGTCGTCGCGCACAACGTCTCCGTGATGGTGGTGCAGGCGGACGGCGCCGCCTATGTGATGGACGCGGCCCCCGACCAGGCCCGGCAGGCGCTGGAGACCATCTCCAGCACCGGCCGCCAGGCGCTCGCGGAGATGCGGCGACTGCTGGGGGTGCTGCGCACGGGGGACGCCCCGGAGACGGGGGAGTACGTCCCGCAACCCGACGTCGGGCAGATCGAGGACCTGATCGCCCAGGTCAGGGCGGCCGGTCTGGCCGTCGACTTCAAGATCGAGGGCACCCCGCGCCCGCTGCCCAGCGGAGTGGAGCTGACGGCGTACCGCATCGTGCAGGAAGCCCTGACCAACACGCGCAAGCACGGCGGCCCGAACGCCGGGGCCAGCGTGCGGCTGGTCTACTTCGACGACGGGCTGGGCCTGCTGGTGGAGGACGACGGCCGGGGTGCGGCGCACGAGCTGTACGAGGACGGCGGCGCCGACGGCGCGGGCCACGGCATGATCGGCATGCGCGAACGGGTCGGCATGGTCGGCGGCACGCTGGACGCCGGACCGCGGCCCGGCGGCGGATTCCGGATCAGCGCGCTGCTGCCGCTCAAGGCCGCGAACTAGGTCCTCTCGTCCGGACGAGCCCCAGCCCGGTCCGGACGAAGGGCCCTGCCGGCTTCCGTCAGGACGAAACCGACCGCAGAACGAAACAGGAGACAGGGACCCCATGGCGATCCGCGTAATGCTCGTCGACGACCAGGCGCTGCTGCGTACCGGCTTCCGGATGGTGCTTGCCGCACAGCCGGACATGGAGGTCGTCGCCGAGGCCGGCGACGGCGCGGAGGCGATCGAGAACCTCCGCTCCACCGCAGTCGACGTGGTGCTGATGGACGTGCGCATGCCCAGGCTGGACGGCGTCGAGGCGACCCGTCGCATCTGCGCCCGGCCCGATGCGCCCAAGGTGCTCATCCTGACGACGTTCGACCTCGACGAGTACGCGTTCTCGGGCCTGAAGGCCGGGGCCAGCGGCTTCATGCTCAAGGACGTGCCGCCGGGCGAACTGCTCGCCGCGATCCGCTCCGTGCACAGCGGCGACGCCGTCGTCGCCCCGTCCACCACCCGCCGGCTGCTCGACCGCTTCTCGTCGATGCTGCCCAGTGGCACGGCCGAACCGCAGCACAAGGACGTCGCCAAGCTCACCGAACGCGAACGCGAGGTGATGCTCCTGGTGGCCCAGGGGCTGTCGAACGGCGAGATCGCCGGGCGGCTGGTGCTCTCCGAGGCGACCGTGAAGACGCATGTCGGCCGCATCCTGACCAAGCTGGGCCTGCGCGACCGGGTGCAGGTCGTCGTCCTCGCGTACGAGACCGGGCTGGTGCGCGCCGGGGGCGGGGCGGGCTGAGCGATGGGCGCGCTGGTGTGGGTCAACGGCCCGTTCGGCGGCGGCAAGACACAGACGGCGTACGAGCTGCGGCGTCGGCTGCCCGGCAGCGTGGTCTGCGATCCCGAGCATGTCGGTTTCGGGCTGCACCGGACGCTGCCGCCCGCGCTGCGCGGGGACTTCCAGGATCTGCCGGCCTGGCGGCAGGGGGTGCACGACATGCTCGCTCTCGCCCTGCGCGGACATCCCGGCACGGTCATCGCTCCGATGACCCTGGTCGACGCCGGCTACTTCGCGGAGATCGTCGGGCGGCTGCGCGAGGACGGGTACGCGGTGCACCACTTCGCCCTGCTCGCCGAGCGCGAAACGGTGCTGGGACGCCTGCGCGAACGAGGGCTGGGGCGCGGGCTCAGGCGCGAGAGCTTCGCCGTCGCCGGACTGGACCACTGCCTGGAGCGGCTCGCGGCCCCGGAGTTCGCCGAGCACATCCGTACCGACCGGCTGACGGTCCCCCGGGTCGCCGACCGGATCGCCGCGTCGGCGGGCCTCACCCTGCTGCCGGACACGGACAGCGCGCTGCGGCACCGGGTGCGGCGGGCCTGGACCGGCATCCGCCACATCCGGTTCGACTGAGACCGACAGGCCCCGCGACGCCGGTCCTTGCCGGTCGGTCGGAGTGCCTGCCCTTCCCCGTCGGGCGAACCGCCTGCCACACCGCCCAGGCCGAACCGCCGGCCGCACCGACCTGGCCCCGCGACGCCTGCCCTTCCCGGTCGGCCGGACCGCCGCCCCTTGCCCCCTTGCCGGTCGGCCGCACCCCCCCCGGCCGCACCGCACCGCCCCTGCCTCAGCGCAGGATCCCCTCCAGGAAGTCGCTGCCGAGCCGCGCCACCACCGTCAGGTCCAGCTGGTGCAGCACGTACCGGCCGCGGCGCCGCGTCGTGACCAGGCCGGCCTTCTTGAGGACCGTGAGGTGGCGGGAGACCTCGGGGGCTGTGATCCCGTTCGTGTCGGCGAGCTCGCCGGTCGTGTACGGCGAGCGGGCGATGTTGCGGCACAGCCGCATCCGCATCGGGTGGGCCAGGGCCTCCATCCTGAGCTGGAGCTGTTCCACGGAGGCGGGTGAGGGCAGCTCCGGCCGGTGCACGGGATAGTGGATCACCGGTCGCCAGCCCGGGGCGTGCAGCACCATCAGGTGCGGCCAGCCGAAGCTGGTCGGGATGAGGGTGAGCCCCGCACCGACCGAGGGATCGGTGGCGTCGGTCGAGCCCTCGGTCAGTTTGTCGACGCTGATCCGTTCGCCGTTCTCGTCGACGGAGAGCGCGGGAGAGACGGCCCGCACGGCTTCGGCGAGCCCCTTGTGCCGCAGCAGATCCGTCTTGTGCCGCGCGTCGGCCACCAGCTGGACCCGCACCCGCTGCCAGTTGTCGGCGAAGAAGGCCTGGTCGCAGTCCTCGAAGAGGCGCCGGACCCAGAGGCGTACGGGGGCGGGGTCGGCCAGCAGCCGCTGGGTGAACTCCACCTGCTTCGGGCCGCGCGCCGCCGCCAGGTCCAGGGCCCGGTCCCGCATGCCGGGATCGTGGAGGGGGGAGGCCGCGCCGGTCCCGTACAGGTTGGCGCAGGTGAACTCCAGGGCTGCGGAGACGAACCGCTCGTCGTCCAGCCGGTCCAGGATGTCCAGGTCCTCGGAGAGGTCGGCGCCCGTCCTCCCGTTGCCGCCGAGGACGCCGGCGAACGGCATGAAGATGTCCGAGAACGTGTTCCGCCACAGGAACTCGGCCTCGTGCAGCCGGTCGGCCAGGTCCGGTTCCAGGGAGGTGGTGGTGGCCGTCGCCCAGCCGTGCAGCCCGGGGTGGTGCCCCGGCTCGGAGAGCGCGTGCAGGGCGACCCCCAGCTCGACGAGGGGCGAGGTCTCGAAGATGACGCGGCCGGGGTCGAGCCCCGCGATGTCGATGGTTACGCTCACCCGTCCATGGTGCGGGGTGAGCGGGACGGCCCGAACCCCGATTGACGGCCGGCGTCAATCGGGGCGGCCGGCGCGGTGAACCGCGCGCCGGGCGGAACGGGGTCCCGTCCGGCGCGGCGCGGCGCGGCACGGTCAGCCGCAGCCGCAGCCGCAGCCGCAGCCGCAGCCGCAGCCGCAGCCGCAGTCGGCGGTCGGCGTCGAACGGGGCGCGCGCCGGAGCGGCCGGGGCGTCTGCCGACCGGTCCGGCGCGCCTCACGACTGCTGAGCCACCCGCTTCAGGAACTCGCCCAGGGCCGCCTTCACGTCCGCCGCGGTCCACTCCAGCCCCGCCTCCGACACCGTGACCTCCGTGAACGAGACCCCGGGCGGGCCTGCGGCAGCCGGGTGCCACAGGCGGAACAGGGCCACGCCCGTCTCTTCCACCTGGCGCAGGGACGCTTCCTCCAGGACGTCCGCCGGGTAGGGCAGCCAGACCTGGAACTGGTGTGTGTGCGGTGGTTCCGGGTGCACCCGGAACCACCCGGCACCGGCCTCGGCGAACCCCTCGGCGAGCGCGGCGGCCACCACCTTCGCCTGCGCCACGTACGACGGCAGCTTCGGCAGCTCCTGGTCCAGGCCGATCAGCGCGGCGAGCGCCGCCGGGAACTGCTGGAAGAGCTGACCGCCGTACCGGTGCCGCCAGGTGCGGGCCTCGTCGATCAGCGAGGCCGAACCGGCGAGCGCCGCCCCGGAGATTCCGCCGAGGGTCTTGTAGAACGACACGTACACACTGTCCGCGAGGGCCGCGATCTCCGGCAGTTCGCGCCCGAAGCGGGAGGCGCACTCCCACAGCCGCGCCCCGTCGAAATGCACCACGGCGTCGCGCTCGCGAGCCGCCGCCACCACGGCCTCCAGCTCCTCCCACGTGGGCAGGACGAAGCCGGCGTCGCGCAGCGGCAGCTCCAGCATCAGGGTGCCGAACGGCTCCGCGAAGTCGCGGACCTCGTCCGCCGTGGGCAGCCGCGGCTCGGTCGTCGGATGGACCGTGCGCAGCCCGGTGACCGCGGACAGTGCGCCGCGCTCGTGCACCTCGGGGTGGGCGAGCGGATGCAGGGCCACCGTCGGGTTGCCGGTGCGCCCGGCCCAGCAGCGCAGCGCGACCTGCTGCGCCATCGTCCCGGTCGGGAAGAACGCGGCGGCCTCGGTGCCCAGCAGTCCGGCGATCCGCTGCTCAAGATCGGCGACGATGCCGTTGCCGTAGATGTCGGCGGGCCGGCCGGGATCGGTGACCGTGGCCGCGCCCGCGGTCAGGGACGCCAGCTGCTCGCCGAGCGAGCGGTCCACCGGCGACCGGGACAGGAGCCTTCGGGCCTGCCGCCACGCGGCGATGCGGCGCAGCCGCTGCGGATCGGGTTCCTCTTCCCCGTGTCCGCCGGGGCCCTGCGGCCCGTCCGTCGCCTCGTCGCGCACCTGCTCGTATCCGTCTGCCATGGGACGATCATCACGCAGAAGGCAGCCCCTGCCCACAGGATAAAGAGGCCCCCGGCCCGCAGGTGTCGCCACGGCCGGGAGTTTCCACAGCCTGTGGACAGCCGGGGGCCCGGACGAAACGCTGGCGTAGCATGCAGAGAAATCGTCCGGTACCCCCCGCGGACTGGAACGGAAGGCCACCGCCGCGTGAATGCAACAACGCCCAAGGAGCCCCTCGACGCGAGGGACCGCCCCGCCCGGCTCACCGTCGGCGTCGTGGGCGCGGGCCGTGTCGGCCCCGCCCTCGCCGCAGCCCTGGCCCTCGCCGGGCACCGCCCCGTCGCCGTGTCGGGTGTCTCCGACGCCTCGGTGCGCCGCGCCGCCACCCTGCTTCCCGACGTCCCCCTCGTGCCGCCCGCCGAAGTCCTCGCGCGCGCCGAGCTCGTCCTGCTGACCGTGCCCGACGACGCCCTTCCGGGGCTCGTCGAGGGCCTCGCCGAGACCGGTGCGGTCCGCCCCGGACAGCTGATCGTCCACACTTCGGGGCGGTACGGGACGAAGGTGCTGGATCCCGCCCTGCGGGCCGGCGCCCTGCCGCTGGCCCTGCACCCGGCGATGACGTTCACGGGTACCTCAGTGGACGTCCAGCGGCTGGCCGGCTGCTCCTTCGGGGTCACGGCCCCCGAGCAGCTGCGGCTCGCCGCCGAGGCGCTGGTCATCGAGATGGGCGGCGAACCCGAGTGGATCGCCGAGGAGTCCCGTCCGCTCTACCACGCGGCGCTCGCCCTCGGCGCGAACCACCTGGTCACCCTCGTCACCCAGTCGATGGAGCTGCTGCGCACGGCAGGGGTCACCGCCCCCGACCGGATGCTCGGCCCGCTGCTCGGCGCCGCCCTGGACAACGCCCTGCGCTCCGGTGACGCCGCCCTGACCGGCCCGGTGGCCCGGGGCGACGCGGGCACGGTCGCCGCGCACATCGGCGAGCTGCGCACCCACGCCCCGCAGACGGTGGCCGGCTACGTCGCGATGGCCCGCGCCACCGCCGACCGCGCGCTCGCCAACGGCATGCTCAAGCCGGAGCTCGCCGAGGACCTGCTCGACGTCCTGGCCGACGGCTCGGCCGCATCCGGCAGCGCCGGTACCGGACCGGAGGAGTCCCGATGACCGCATCCGCCGCCACCCTGCTCCGCACCGCCGCCGAGCTGGCGGCCTACGCCCCGGACCGGGACCGGGCCGCCCCCGCCGGAGCTCCGGCCACCCGGGCCGAGCGTGCCGTCGTCATGACGATGGGCGCTCTGCACGAGGGCCACGCCTCCCTGATACAAACCGCACGCGCGGTTGTCGGCGCGGCCGGCCAGGTCGTCGTCACCGTCTTCGTCAACCCGCTCCAGTTCGGGGAGAGCGCCGACCTCGACCGCTACCCGCGCACCCTGGACGCCGATCTCGCGGTGGCCGGCGCGGCCGGCGCCGACGTGGTCTTCGCACCGTCCGTCGACGAGGTCTACCCCGGCGGCGAACCGCAGGTCCGTATCTCCGCGGGCCCGATGGGCGAGCGCCTCGAAGGCGCCTCGCGCCCCGGGCACTTCGACGGCATGCTCACCGTCGTCGCCAAGCTGCTCCACCTCACCCGCCCCGATGTCGCGTTCTTCGGGCAGAAGGACGCTCAGCAGCTGGCGCTGATCCGCCGCATGGTGCGCGATCTGAACTTCCCCGTGGAGATCGTGGGCGTGGAGACGGCCCGGGAGCCCGACGGTCTCGCGCGCTCCAGCCGCAACCGCTTCCTCGACCCGCACGAGCGCCACACAGCGCTCGCCCTGTCCCGGGCGCTGTTCGCGGCCCGTGACCGGCTCGCCGCCCAGCAGGCGCTGCATGCCCGCGCGCAGACCACCGGGGCGACGGAGGGCCGGGCCGCCGGACTCACCCGGCTGGGCGAGGCCAGACTGGCGGCCGACGCCCAGGCGGTCGCCCGGGCCCGGCCGGAAGGCGGCCCCGCCGCGGTGCGGGCCGCCGCACGCTCGATCCTGGACGACGCGGCGGCCGAGCAGCCCCCGCTCGCCCTCGACTACCTGGCGCTCGTGGACCCGGCGGACTTCACCGAGATCCCCGACGACCGCACCGCCGGTGACGCGATCCTCGCCGTCGCCGCACGGGTGGGCGCCACCCGCCTCATCGACAACATCCCGCTGACCTTCGGAGCCACCACGTGACCGGAATACGGCTGACCGCCCCCGCCCCCGGCTGGTCCATCGACGCCGATGTCGTGGTCGTCGGCTCCGGCGTGGCCGGACTCACCACCGCGCTGCGCTGCGCCGCCGCGGGCCTCGCCACCGTCGTCGTCACCAAGGCCCGCCTCGACGACGGCTCCACCCGCTGGGCCCAGGGCGGCGTCGCGGCCGCACTCGGTGAGGGCGACACTCCCGAGCAGCACCTGGACGACACCCTGGTCGCCGGCGCGGGCCTCTGCGACGAGGCGGCGGTGCGCACCCTGGTCACCGAGGGACCCGACGCCGTGCGCCGGCTCATCGGCACCGGTGCGCACTTCGACACCGCGGACGACGGCTCCATCGCGCTGACCCGCGAGGGCGGCCACCACCGCCGCCGCATCGCCCACGCGGGCGGCGACGCGACCGGCGCGGAGATCTCCCGCGCCCTGGTCGAGGCGGTCCGCGAAGCCGCCCTGCACACCGTCGAGAACGCCCTCGTGCTCGACCTCCTCACCGACGCCGAAGGCCGTACCGCCGGGGTCACCCTGCACGTCATGGGCGAGGGCCAGCACGACGGCGTCGGCGCGGTCAACGCCCCCGCGGTGGTCCTCGCCACCGGCGGCATGGGCCAGGTCTTCTCCGCCACCACGAACCCGCCCGTCTCCACCGGCGACGGTGTGGCCCTGGCGCTGCGGGCCGGGGCGGAGGTCTCGGACCTCGAGTTCGTCCAGTTCCACCCCACCGTCCTCTTCCTCGGATCCGGTTCCGAGGGCCAGCAGCCCCTCGTGTCGGAGGCGGTACGGGGAGAGGGCGCCCATCTCGTCGACGCGTCCGGCACACGCTTCATGCTCGGGCAGCACGAACTGGCGGAGCTCGCCCCGCGCGACGTCGTCGCCAAGGCCATCACCCGCCAGATGCAGCTGCACGGCACCGAGCACATGTACCTCGACGCCCGTCACTTCGGTGCCGAGATGTGGGAGCGGCGCTTCCCCACGATCCTGGCCGCCTGCCGGGCCCACGGCATCGACCCGATCACCGAGGCGATACCGGTCGCCCCGGCCGCGCACCACGCCTCCGGCGGCATCCGTACCGATCTGCGGGGCCGCACCACCGTGCCCGGCCTGTACGCCTGCGGCGAGGTCGCCTGCACCGGAGTGCACGGCGCCAACCGGCTGGCGTCCAACTCGCTCCTCGAAGGGCTCGTCTTCGCCGAGCGCATCGCGGCGGACATCGTCGAGCAGAGGCCCCGCGCGGGCGAGGCCGTCAACACGCACCCCGCACCCTCCCCGCTCATGGCCCCCGAGGCGCGGGTCACCATCCAGCGCATCATGACCCGCGGAGCCGGTGTCCTGCGCTCGGCGGACAGCCTCGTCACCGCCGCCGAGGAGCTGGAGGACCTGCACCGCAGCGCGTTCCTCCAGGCCGGGGCCGCCGAGCCGAAGAACGCGGTGCCCGGGGTCGAGGCCTGGGAGGTCACCAACCTGCTGCTGGTCTCCCGGGTCCTGGTCGCCGCAGCCCGGCAGCGCGAGGAGACCCGCGGCTGCCACTGGCGCAAGGACCGGCCCGAGCGCGACGACGAGAACTGGCGCCGCCACCTCGTCGTCCGGCTCACCCCGGACCGGCAGCTCGTCCTCCGTCGGACGGATACCGAGGCATTCGGGCCCGTAGGCCCCTCCGGGGCAGCAGACTGCGCAGCAACAGGCACCACCCACCCCACTCCCGAGGAGCCGTAACCGTGAGCACGCCCGAAGAGAATCCGCGCCCCACACCCGTGGACGTACCGCTGATCCAGATCGGGGCGCCCGCACCTGCCGCGGGCGGCTGCGGGGACGGCTGCGGCTGCGGCGGGGAGGACGGCTACGACCTGGACGCCCTGGAGTGCGGTCTGGACCCCGCGCTCGCCCAGCTCCTCGCCGACGCGGGCCTGGACCCGGTCACCGTCGAGGACGTCGCGCACGTCGCCATCGAGGAGGACCTCGACGGCGGAGTGGACGTCACCACCGTCGCGACCGTGTCCGAGGACGCGGTGGCCACCGGCGACTTCACCGCCCGTGAGGCGGGCGTCGTGGCCGGCCTGCGCGTCGCCGAGGCCGTTCTCTCCATCGTCTGTACGGACGAGTTCGAGGTCGAGCGGCACGTCGAGGACGGGGACCGTGTCGTTCCCGGCCAGAAGCTGCTGACGGTCACCACGCGCACCCGCGACCTCCTCACCGGCGAGCGCAGCGCGCTCAACCTGCTGTGCAGGCTCTCCGGCATCGCCACCGCCACCCGCGCCTGGGCCGACGTGCTGGAGGGCACGAAGGCCAGGGTCCGCGACACCCGCAAGACGACCCCGGGCCTGCGCGCCCTGGAGAAGTACGCGGTGCGCTGCGGCGGCGGGGTCAACCACCGCATGTCGCTGTCCGACGCCGCCCTGGTCAAGGACAACCACGTGATCGCGGCGGGCGGGGTCGCCGAGGCGTTCAAGCGGGTCAGGGAGGAGTTCCCGGACCTCGCGATCGAGGTCGAGGTCGACACGATGCAGCAGGTCACCGAGGTCCTGGACGCCGGTGCCGATCTGATCCTGCTGGACAACTTCACCCCGTCGCAGACCGCCGAGGCCGTCGCGCTCGTCGGCGGCCGAGCGGTCCTGGAGTCCTCGGGCCGGCTGTCCCTCGGCTCGGCCCGCGCCTACGCCGAGGCCGGTGTGGACTACCTGGCCGTCGGCGCGCTGACCCACTCCTCGCCGATCCTCGACATCGGTCTGGACTTCCGCGACACCGACGGGGCCGGCGTCTGATGCTGCTCACCATCGACGTCGGCAACACCCACACGGTCCTCGGGCTGTTCGACGGCGAGGAGATCGTCGAGCACTGGCGCATCTCCACCGACGCCCGCCGCACCGCCGACGAGCTCGCGGTGCTCCTCCAGGGCCTGATGGGCATGCATCCGCTGCTGGGCATGGAGCTGGGCGACGGCATCGAGGGCATCGCGATCTGCTCCACCGTCCCGGCCGTCCTGCACGAGCTGCGCGAGGTGACCCGCCGCTACTACGGCGACGTCCCCGCCGTGCTCGTCGAACCGGGCATCAAGACCGGGGTGCCGATCCTCATGGACAACCCGAAGGAGGTCGGCGCGGACCGCATCATCAACGCGGTCGCCGCCGTCGACCTGTACGGCGGCCCGGCGATCGTCGTCGACTTCGGCACGGCCACCACCTTCGACGCGGTCTCCGCCCGGGGCGAGTACACGGGCGGCGTCATCGCTCCCGGCATCGAGATCTCGGTCGAGGCGCTCGGCGTCAAGGGCGCCCAGCTGCGCAAGATCGAGCTGGCCCGGCCGCGCAGCGTGATCGGGAAGAACACCGTCGAGGCCATGCAGGCGGGCATCATCTACGGCTTCGCCGGCCAGGTCGACGGTGTCGTCGGACGGATGAAGAAGGAACTGGCGGCCGACCCCGACGACGTCACCGTCATCGCGACCGGCGGCCTTGCTCCGATGGTGTTGAACGAGGCCTCCGTCATCGACGAGCACGAGCCCTGGCTCACGCTCATCGGGCTGCGCCTGGTGTACGAGCGGAACGTCTCGCGCCTCTGAGCCGTGGCCGGGAGGCCGCGTCCGGCCTGCGGACACGCCCAGGAGTGCGCGGCCCCGACCGGTGGGTTCCCGGCGCGGTGGCTCACGGAGCCGCCGCGCCGCCGACGGCCAGTTAAACGGATTTTGTCCATTTAGCACGTATTGTCGCGCTATGCCCACGCCCTACGGATCACGCGGCGGTATGGCGTTCAGCGCGGACGAGCTGCGAGTGCTCCGCCGTGCCCTCGCCATCGCCCTCCACCCCGCGCCCCTGCCCGACGAGGACGTCCAGGACTGCCTGCGGCTAGCGGGCTCCGTCGACGAGGCGGTCGGTGAGGCCGGACGGCTGCGCGCCTTCCTCCTCGCCGACCTCGTCCGCTACCGAAACGCCCTCCCCGGCTCCCTCAGCGGGTACCTGGAGCGCCTCCAGGACGCCCTGGCCGCCGAGTACGACCCCCGCCCCGAGGATCTCGCCGCCCTGCGTGCCCTGCGCGGCGGACCGGTCGCCGCGGCACTCCTGGAGCGCTGTCAGGTGCTCGCGGAGCGTTCGGTGCGGGCCCGCCTCGCCGGGCGAGCGGTGTCCGCGTCGGCGCCCGCGCCCCGCAGCCGGCTGCTCGCGCTGCCCGGCGGCCGTGCCGCGGAGCCCGAGAAGCCGAAGGCCCCGGCGGCCCCGGCCCGTCCGGCGGCGCCGTCCGAACGCCCGGCGCCGAAGCCTTCGGAGGTCTTCCCGCCCCGCCGTCGCCCGGTTCCACCGCCACAGCAGCGCGCCGCGGGGTAGGGCCTCTCACCGTGCCCGGTGAGTGCTCGCTACTCTGGACGCCATGGACTACGTATCCGCGCTCGTGCCCCCCGTGGTGATGGCCGCTTTCTTCATCGGCCTGGTCGTGACGATCGTCAAGAGCCAGGGCGGGCCGAACAAGGCCAAGGAGGACGCGGCCGTGGACGCCGCGATCAGCCGCGCGGAATCGGCCCCGCGGACGCCGCGCGCCGACGGGGTCTGAACTCCGGTCCGCGCTTCCCGCGCACCGCACGCGTACGAAGGGCGTACGGCTCCCGAGAGCCGTACGCCCTTTTGCTGTGTAAATAACCGGCTATTCCAGACATCTGGCACTAGGGTGACGCTGTGCCCCGCCAATTGGGAGAGCTGGAAGACGCCGTGATGACGCGGGTCTGGCAATGGAACCGACCGGTCACCGTGCGGGAAGTCCTTGAGGACCTTCAGCAGGAGCGGTCCATCGCCTACACCACCGTCATGACGGTTATGGACAATCTCCATCAGAAGGGCTGGGTACGCCGGGAAGTGGACGGCCGCGCATATCGATATACGGCGGTCTCCACCCGAGCCGCGTACTCGGCCGCACTGATGAACGAAGCATGGTCACAGAGCGACAACCCCGCCGCCGCGCTGGTCGCGTTCTTCGGCATGATGTCGGCCGAGCAGCGTGAGGCCCTTCGGGACGCCATGAGGATCGTTCTGCCCACTCTTCCCGAGGACATCGTGCAGCCGGCCGTTGAAGCGGCCGGTGAAGGTGGTGCGGAAGGCGCCGAAGCGGCCGATGACGCGGAGCCGGACCCCGGGCGATAGCGTCGGGGTATGTCCTCAGAGCTTCCCCATACCGATTTCCAGACCGATCCGTCGGTTATAAACGTCGCCATCACCGTCCGCCGCGCGAGGACGAGCGATGTGGCCTCGGTCCGGCGTCTCCTCGACGGCTACGTACGAGAAGGCATCCTGCTCGACAAAGCGACGGTGACGCTTTACGAGGACATCCAGGAGTTCTGGATCGCCGAACGCGACGAGGATGCCAGGGTCATCGGCTGCGGCGCACTGCACGTGATGTGGGAAGACCTGGCCGAAGTCCGTACTCTCGCCGTCGACCACAGCATCAAGGGGGCCGGAGTCGGGCATCAAGTGCTGGACAAGTTGTTGCAGACGGCCCGCTGGCTGGGTGTGCGACGGGTTTTCTGTCTCACCTTCGAAGTCGACTTCTTCGCGAAGCACGGCTTCGTGGAGATCGGAGAGACACCGGTCGACGGAGATGTCTACAGTGAGCTGCTGCGTTCCTATGACGAGGGAGTCGCGGAGTTCCTGGGTCTCGAACGAGTGAAGCCGAACACCTTGGGCAACAGCCGGATGCTTCTGCACCTGTGACCGTCGGAAGAAGCGCGATCCCTATGTCCGAATCGCGCACGTTTCCCGGCTTCTTGCGCTCCTGAACCTCTCCCGGGGGTTTGTGTTTTCCGGGGAAAAGCGGTTTCCTTTCCGCGTACTCCATTTTCGATGAAAGGAAATCCGGTGGCACAGAAGGTTCAGGTCCTTCTTGTTGACGACCTCGACGGCGGCGAGGCGGACGAGACCGTGACGTTCGCTCTCGATGGCAAGACGTACGAGATTGACCTCACCACGGGCAACGCGGACAAGCTCCGGAGTCTTCTTGAGCCCTACGCGAAGAGCGGCCGGCGTACCGGTGGCCGTGCGGCGTCCGGTCGCGGCAAGGGCCGCGCCGTTCCCGGCGGCAACAAGGACACCGCCGAGATCCGTAAGTGGGCGCGCGAGAACGGCCACAATGTGAATGACCGTGGCCGCGTTCCCGCGGAGATCCGTGAGGCTTACGAGAAGGCCAACGGCTGATCAGCCGTTTCATCGGGGGACATCCCCGTCCGGGCGCGCGTCAAGCGGGCCCGGTGGCATTCCGTCGCCACGGCGTCCACGAGCCGGATGAGATCGGGAGCATCCCCACCCCTGCTCCCGAAGCCGGAGAGGGCCGGGAACACCGGCTCCCCCTCCTGCTCGTGCGTTGGGCAGGGGGGCCGCAGCCATACGGCGGCCCCCGGCGGACCCGGCCGCCCCGGCGGCGGCGGTGCGGTGATCCGCCCGCCCGAGCCGACAGCGGTCAGCGCGAGGGCGACCCCGCCCCACTCCAGCCAGTCGAGCAGCCCGGGCAGCTCGTCGGCGCTTCCCGGTGCCACCAGCAGACTCATCCGCCGGCCCGTCAGTGCCACCGGACCGGTACGGCCCACCCGCCGCAGCGCCGCGTGGCCGGCGTCGGCAGGGACCACGAGCGCGTCGAACCGCAACCCGGTCAGCAGCCGCACCGGTGAGCTGCCGGCCGTCGCCCAGCCGAGCTCCCGCTCGTACCACCGGGCGCACGCGCCCCGTGACGCACCATCGGCACGGCCGCCCCGCTCTGCGGGGAGCGCGGTGCGGGGAGGAGGGACGGTGAGGGTCATGACGGAAGAACTCCCGATCCACGCCATGGGTTACGCAGAGTTCTTGATCGAACGCATAGTGTGTCCGGGTTGGGGGCGTACGGGCGTATTCGGGAGTACGAAGATGTTCGCCCGTAGCGGAGGGAACCCGCGTAAGCCGCATGGACTGTCTGTAATTGCGGGTAAGACATCCCTAGTGGGAAGGGCGACACACCAGCCACCGGACGTCTCACGTTCGCCATCGGCGTACTGGCGATAGGGGTATCTGCCTGGCCTGCGGGAACATCGTCTCGCAGGATCGGGTTGGAGCAGTTGTCGGCGTTCGGGGCAGGAGGCCATCGACGGGTGTCGGCAGTTGAAATGAGCGGTCCCCGCTTGCGGGACTAAGCTGCGGAAGGACAGGGAGGGGACCGACCCCTTACTGCCTGACCGCTCTGAGGAGCGATTAACGATGTTCGAGAGGTTCACCGACCGCGCGCGGCGGGTTGTCGTCCTGGCTCAGGAAGAAGCCCGGATGCTCAACCACAACTACATCGGCACCGAGCACATCCTCCTGGGCCTGATCCACGAGGGTGAGGGTGTCGCCGCTAAGGCCCTGGAGAGCCTCGGGATTTCGCTCGAGGCGGTCCGCCAGCAGGTGGAGGAGATCATCGGTCAGGGCCAGCAGGCCCCGTCCGGGCACATCCCCTTCACACCCCGAGCCAAGAAGGTCCTGGAGCTGTCGCTCCGCGAGGCCCTTCAGCTCGGCCACAACTACATCGGCACCGAGCACATCCTGCTCGGCCTGATCCGCGAGGGCGAGGGCGTCGCAGCCCAGGTCCTCGTGAAGCTGGGCGCCGACCTCAACCGGGTGCGCCAGCAGGTCATCCAGCTGCTGTCCGGTTACTCCGGCGGCAAGGAGGCGGCCACAGCGGGCGGCCCCGCGGAGGGCACGCCCTCCACGTCGCTGGTGCTCGACCAGTTCGGCCGGAACCTCACCCAGGCCGCTCGTGAATCCAAGCTCGACCCGGTCATCGGGCGCGAGAAGGAGATCGAGCGGGTCATGCAGGTGCTGTCCCGCCGTACGAAGAACAACCCGGTCCTCATCGGCGAGCCCGGCGTCGGCAAGACGGCGGTCGTCGAGGGCCTGGCGCAGGCCATCGTCAAGGGCGAGGTGCCCGAGACCCTCAAGGACAAGCACCTCTACACCCTCGACCTCGGTGCGCTGGTCGCCGGGTCCCGCTACCGCGGTGACTTCGAGGA
The DNA here is from genome assembly GCF_040295435.1 of Streptomyces sp. NPDC002809. NCBI lineage: Bacteria > Bacillati > Actinomycetota > Actinomycetes > Kitasatosporales > Streptomycetaceae > Streptomyces > Streptomyces sp. NPDC002809. The sequence goes on along the minus strand of NZ_JBEOVJ010000043.1, from coordinate 6,854 downwards.
GCGCCTGAAGAAGGTGCTCAAGGAGATCCGCACCCGCGGCGACATCATCCTGTTCATCGACGAGCTCCACACCCTGGTGGGTGCGGGCGCCGCCGAGGGCGCGATCGACGCGGCGAGCATCCTCAAGCCCATGCTGGCGCGAGGCGAGCTCCAGACCATCGGTGCCACCACGCTCGACGAGTACCGCAAGCACCTGGAGAAGGACGCCGCTCTCGAGCGCCGCTTCCAGCCGATCCAGGTCGCGGAGCCGTCGCTGCCGCACACCATCGAGATCCTCAAGGGTCTGCGCGACCGCTACGAGGCCCACCACCGCGTGTCCATCACGGACGAGGCGCTGGTCCAGGCCGCGACGCTGGCCGACCGCTACATCTCGGACCGCTTCCTTCCGGACAAGGCGATCGACCTGATCGACGAGGCCGGATCCCGGATGCGCATCCGCCGGATGACCGCGCCGCCGGACCTCCGCGAGTTCGACGAGAAGATCGCGGGCGTGCGTCGCGACAAGGAGTCGGCCATCGACTCCCAGGACTTCGAGAAGGCGGCGTCTCTCCGCGACAAGGAGAAGCAGCTGCTGGCGGCGAAGGCCAAGCGCGAGAAGGAGTGGAAGGCCGGCGACATGGACGTCGTGGCCGAGGTCGACGGCGAGCTCATCGCCGAGGTCCTCGCCACCGCCACCGGCATCCCGGTCTTCAAGCTGACGGAGGAGGAGTCCTCCCGTCTGCTGCGCATGGAGGACGAGCTCCACAAGCGCGTCATCGGCCAGAAGGACGCCATCAAGGCCCTCTCGCAGGCGATCCGCCGTACGCGAGCCGGTCTGAAGGACCCGAAGCGCCCCGGTGGCTCGTTCATCTTCGCCGGTCCGTCCGGTGTCGGTAAGACCGAGCTGTCCAAGACGCTCGCCGAGTTCCTCTTCGGTGACGAGGACGCGCTGATCGCCCTCGACATGTCGGAGTTCAGCGAGAAGCACACGGTCTCGCGGCTCTTCGGTTCTCCCCCCGGTTACGTGGGATACGAGGAGGGCGGCCAGCTCACCGAGAAGGTGCGCCGCAAGCCGTTCTCCGTCGTCCTCTTCGACGAGGTCGAGAAGGCCCACCCCGACATCTTCAACTCCCTGCTCCAGATCCTGGAGGACGGTCGCCTGACCGACTCCCAGGGCCGGGTCGTGGACTTCAAGAACACGGTCATCATCATGACGACCAACCTCGGGACCCGGGACATCTCCAAGGGCTTCAACCTGGGCTTCGCCGCCCAGGGCGACGTGAAGACGAACTACGAGCGGATGAAGACCAAGGTCAACGAAGAGCTCAAGCAGCACTTCCGGCCCGAGTTCCTCAACCGTGTCGACGACACGGTCGTCTTCCACCAGCTCACCGAGGAAGACATCATCCAGATCGTCGACCTCATGCTCGCCAAGGTGGACGAGCGCCTGCGGGACCGCGACATGGGCATCGAGCTGAGCCCGGCCGCCAAGTCCCTGCTGGCGAAGAAGGGCTACGACCCCGTGATGGGCGCCCGGCCGCTGCGCCGGACGATCCAGCGCGAGATCGAGGACATCCTCTCCGAGAAGATCCTCTTCGGTGAGCTGCGCCCCGGTCACATCGTGGTCGTCGGCACCGAGGGCGAGGGTGAGGAGCAGAAGTTCACCTTCCGCGGCGAGGAGAAGTCGGCTCTGCCCGACGTCCCCCCGATCGAGCAGGCGGCAGGCGGCGCCGGCCCGAACATGACGAAGGAAGCGTGAGCGGCGCCTAGCGCCCGAGCGTACGAAGGGGCGGCCCCGGACCGGTTTCGACTGGTCCGGGGCCGTCTCTTTGCTGTTGCGTACATAGTGACGGTGACGTCACAGGCGTGTCCCGGTCGGGTCCGTGGCGTATGGAGGCGGAAAATCGCTGGCTAGTCTGGCCCCGGCTCCGGACGCTTCGTCCGGACGTGGACGAACGGCGAGGGGGACGGGGCAGATCATGCGCAGAAGCGATGTGTCACGCAGACAGATGATGAAGCTGGCCGGAGCCGGGCTGGTGCTTCTGGGCGCCGGTACGGCGGCCTGCGGTCCGGAGGAGGATCCGGTCGGCAAGGAGACGGACAAGCCGGGGGAGGCGGCCGGCACTCCGGTGCCGGGGTCCAAGCCGCAGCCCGCCTGGCAGCAGACCTCGGCCTACGACGGACTGGCCTGGATCTCCGCGCTCGCCGTGGTCGGCAACGTGGTGCTCGTCTCCGGCGACCCGCTGAAGGCCCTCGACATATCCACCGGCAAGGAGATCTGGTCCCGCGCGGAGGTCACCGTCCCCGGCGCCAACATGCTCATCGGGGACGGGACGCTCTATCTCGCGAGTGCCCGGTACGACGGGAACATCGTCGGCCTGGATCCGGCGACGGGCAAGGACACCTGGCGGAGCCGGCTGGGGGACCAGTACTCCCAGCCCCGGCCCATCGCCGCGGACGCGAACCACGTCTACGTCGTCGCGGGAATCCTGGACAAGGAGTTCAGGACGCCGGAGAACGTGATCGCCGCGATCGACAGCACATCGGGCAAGGTCGTCTGGCGGGAGAAGCGTGACCACGGCACGGAGGAGAACGGCATCACCGCCCGGGTGATCGGCAACCGTCTCGTCTACACGGACTTCCGGGAGAACCTCACGGTGCGCGACACCGCGACCGGCCGTCAGGTCTGGACGAAGAAGATCGGTCGGTCCAACAACCGCGGCTTCGTGGTCCACGACGGCCTCGCCATCCTCGCCAACGGGCAGCAGATGCGCGCCCACGACCTGGCCGACGGCAAGGAACGCTGGTCCTTCGCGACCGAGGAGTTCAGCCGGTTCAACGATCCGGCGGTCCTGGACGGCGTCCTCTACGTCTCCGACAGCGCGCACGGCCTCTGGGCGGCCGACCCCGCGACCGGGAAGAGGCACTGGCACGACAAGGGGAGCCTGGACGTCGCGGCCCCCTGGCAGTTCGCCAAGGTGGGCGACGTCCTCTACGGGGCGACGGAGTTCGACGAGCACGGCGGCATCCACTCCTACGACGCCGGCAGCGGGAAGCTGCGCTGGACGTACAACGACGGCTCCGGCGACCTCCAGCGGTGGTACCTGGCGGCAGGCGGCAAGCAGCTCGTGGCCCTGCACGCGAAGAAGGTGACGGGGCTGCCCGCCGTCTGAGGGCTGCCCCGCAATCCCTGGCAGGCGCACGAGGACGGCCTCGCCGCGTTGTCTGCCGGAACGCCCGAATGCATCCGGTACGCGGACGGCCCTCCGCCTTGCGACGCACCGCATCCGACGCCGCGCGCTGATCCGCCACGGATTACGGGACAGCCCCTGGGGCACCGGGCCGAAGGTCCCGAAACGGACAGCCCTTGGTCCCACCGCCGGTGACAAGGCGCACAGCCCTTTCGGGGCCTACTAGGCGCCCTAGGAGAAACGGCCATGATCGCGGCAGGGACTTTCGGCCCGGTGTCGGGCAAGGCTTTCGAGGGTTTGGGGGTAAAGGCCTGGATGACGGTGCTGTGTCCGGTATGGACGGTTTGGAACTGGGGTTAAACCTGCCTCGGCGAAGACTTTCGGCGGCCGCCCGGGGGTCCGGAACGGGATCGGTGGCGGCGAATTCCCGGGCCCCCGGCTACGGCTTTTCTTCGTAGATGGGGGGTTTGAGTGCACCCGGGGGTGCGGGTTACCAAGGTATGGCCAGCCCGGCGCAACGCCGGGTCCAGTCATCTCCGGAGGTTTTCCGCTTATGTCGAAGCGCGTTACGTTCCAGTCCCGCCGCCCGTCCGCTTCCCGTGTCCGTGGCGCCGTGGTGGCAGCCGGCCTGGGGACGTCGATGGTTCTCGGTGCGGGCGCTGCGTTCGCGGCCGGCACGACGGGGACCGCCGGCACCGCGAGCCCGGCCGGTGCGACCACCGCCCACTCGGTCGCCCAGCAGGCGGCCGCGCAGGGCAAGGCGGCCGAGCACACCGCAGCGAAGAAGGCCGAGGCGGCCAAGAAGAAGGCTGCCGCGGCGAAGAAGAAGGCGGCCGCCAAGAAGAAGGCCGCCGCGAAGCTCGCCTGGGAGACCCCGGTCGACCGCTACCAGCTGAGCGCGAGCTTCGGCAACGACGGCAGCCGCTGGTCGCACAAGCACTCCGGCCAGGACTTCGCCGTGCCGATCGGCACCAAGGTCGAGGCCGCGCACAAGGGCATCATCGTGAAGGCCGGCCCGAACGGCGGCGGCGACGGTCCCGCGTACGGCAACGCCATCGTGATCAAGCACAGCAACGGCACGTACTCGCAGTACGCGCACCTGTCGAAGATCGACGTGCACATCGGCCAGTCCGTGAAGAAGGGCGAGAAGATCGCCCTCTCCGGCAACACCGGGAACTCCAGCGGCCCGCACCTGCACTTCGAGATCCGGACCACCCCGAACTACGGTTCGGCGGTCAACCCGGTCGACTACCTGCACAAGGAGGGCGTCTCGGTCTGATCCGGCCGGGACACCACCCCGCTACTGGGCGGAACCCGGGTCGTGTGCCCGGGTGACCAGTTCGACGGCGACTTCGAGGACGGCCTTGCGCTTCTCCTCGGGGTCGCCGTCGATGTCTTTCAGCGCGAACATTCCGGCGTGCATCGTGAAGAGCGCGCTGAAGCACCGCACCTGGTCGGTGATCGGGGCCTCGGGGTCCCTGATCAGGTCCATGAGTGCCAGGACCCGGTCCTTGATCGTCACGCCGATGCTCAGGTCACGCACGGTCGCCTGGTTCTCCTGCATGAAGCGGAAGAGCGGGGCGGCGGCGGTCAGCGCCTCGCTGTAGCGGGCGAGGAGCTCCTTCTTCGTCTCCAGGGTGCGCGGCTGCTTCTCGCCCCAGGCGATCAGATCCTCGACGGGCCGGTTGAGGTCCTCGAAGATGCTGACGAGGATGTCTTCCTTGGTCTTGAAGTGGTAGTAGAGCGCGGCCTTGGTGACGTCGAGCTTCTCGGAGATCTCGCGCAGTGAGGTCTTCTCGTAACCCTGCTCGGCGAAGAGTTCCAGGGCGACGTCCTGAATGCGCTGGCGGGTGTTGCCCCGGCGCGGCTGCGGCGTGCTGCCCATCGTGCTCTCCCAATAACTTACTTGACGCCCGGCTAGTTACGGGACTAGTTTCCCCTAGTGTAGTCAACTAGCCGGGCGGCAAGTAAGTGCCCGGCGTACAGGGGATCTGGGGAGTTGGGGAACATGGCGGACCTGATGAAGGCGGCGGACGGGAAGGCGGACGCCCCGGCCGGACCGGCGGGAAAACCCGAACCGCAGCAGCGCAGTGTGCGGGTGGTGATGCTCGCCCTGATGATCGCCATGCTGCTGGCCATGCTCGACAACCTGATCGTCGGCACCGCCATGCCGACCATCGTCGGTGACCTCGGCGGGCTCGAGCACCTGTCCTGGGTCGTCACCGCCTACACCCTGGCCACCGCCGCCTCCACCCCCATCTGGGGAAAGCTCGGCGACATGTACGGGCGCAAGGGCATCTTCCTCACGTCCATCGTGCTCTTCCTGATCGGTTCGGTCCTCAGCGGCATGTCCCAGGACATGGGCCAGCTGATCGGCTTCCGGGCCGTCCAGGGTCTGGGCGCCGGCGGTCTGATGGTCGGCGTCATGGCGATCATCGGTGACCTCGTGCCGCCCCGCGAGCGCGGCAAGTACCAGGGCATGATGGCCGGCGTCATGGCGATCGCGATGATCGGCGGACCGCTGGTCGGCGGCACCATCACCGACCACCTCGGCTGGCGCTGGAGCTTCTACATCAACCTGCCGCTGGGCGCCGTCGCCCTGGCCATGATCACCGTCGTGCTGCACCTGCCCAAGCGGGAGCGCACCAAGGCGAAGGTCGACTACCTCGGCGCCGGGCTGCTCACCGTCGGCATCACCGCGATCGTGCTGGTGACCACCTGGGGCGGTTCGGAGTACGACTGGAACTCCGCCGTCATCATGGAGCTCATCGCGATCGGCGTCGCCTCGCTGGCCGGCTTCCTCTTCGTCGAGACCAAGGCCGCAGAACCGATCATCCCGCTGCACATCTTCCGCAACGCCAACTTCACGCTGATGTCCGTGGTCGGCTTCATGACTGGCTTCGTGATGTTCGGCGCGGTGCTCTACCTGCCGCTGTTCCAGCAGTCCGTCCAGGGCGCGTCCGCGACCAACTCCGGACTGCTGCTCCTGCCGATGCTCCTCGCGATGATGATCGTCTCGCTGGTTGCCGGGCGGATCACCACCAGCAGCGGCCGGTACAAGATCTTCCCGATCGTGGGATCGATCCTGATGGTCGCCGGACTCTTCCTGCTCTCGACGATGGACACCGGCACCACCCGGTTCACCTCAGGTATCTACATGGCGGTGCTCGGTGCGGGCATGGGCTTCCTGATGCAGATCACGATGCTCGTCGCGCAGAACAGCGTCGAGATGAAGGACATGGGTGTCGCCTCCTCCTCCACCACCCTGTTCCGTACGCTCGGCAGCTCCTTCGGTGTCGCCATCATGGGCGCGCTGTTCACCGGACGGGTGAGCGACGAGATGGCCGCCCGCGGCGGCGCGGGTGCCACCATGCACGGCGCCCAGCTGGACGCGGCGAGCCTGGCGAAGCTGCCGGTGCCGGTGCGCGAGGCGTACGAGTACGCGGTGGCGTCCGGCACGCACATCGCCTTCATGGTGGGCGCCTCGGTCGGACTGATCGCGGTGGTGGCCGCACTGTTCGTCAAGGAGGTGCCGCTGCGGGGCACCGGACCGGAGAAGGCCCCGATGGCCGAAGCCGTCTGAGGTTTTCGCAGCTTGTGTACGAGCCGCCACACCCGGCTCAGGCAGGTGTCGGAGTAGGCGTCCAGCAGGTCGGACGATCCGGTCGTGTGCTGACGCACCAG
>NZ_JBEOVJ010000042.1:0-65758 GCF_040295435.1 Streptomyces sp. NPDC002809 | reverse complement strand
TTCTCCCGGCGCTCCCCCCCCCCCCCCCCGCGCCCCCCCCCGCCCCCCCCCGCGCGGTGGCCGGGGGGCGGGTACGCGGGCCGTCCCGGCACCCCGGGACGGCCCGCCGCACCCTGTCCATGATGCGGGCAGTGGTTTGACCGGGTTGCGTCGTTCCCGCTACCTTGCGCGACATGCAGCGATCCACACACCTGACGACGCGAGGTCATGTCGACCTCAAGCGTGTGTGCTCCGCCGCGTGTCATCAGGACTGAGAGCACGACGCCCGCGCGTCCGGCCGCCGGGGCATTCCCCCGGGTGCGGCCCCGGATCCCCGCAGGGTGTTCCTCTCCACCGGGAGAAGCAGAACGCTTGGCTGACCGATTGTCAGCATGCGTCTGCCACGCCCTCCTTCGAGGAGCGCGCACCGCGCCACCCGCTGCCATCGAGGACCTGGAAGACACGTGAAGAGTCTGTCCGCGGCCGCCCGCCGCCCCAGCCCCCTGCTCCGCTCGGACATACCCTCCGCCGGACCTGCCCGCCGCGTCCCCGGCACCGGATCCGTGCTCGGTGCGATCCTCGACCACGGCCCGGTCGCCCGCTCCACCGTGGCCCGCCTCACCGGTCTCTCGCCCGCCTCGGTCAGCGGGCACGTCGGTCAGCTGCTCGCCCGCGGGTTGGTCCGGGAGAGCGCGGAGACCGTCGGCCCGAAGGGGCTCGGCCGGCCGCACATCCCCGTCGAGATCGAAACGGGCCGCTATCTGGTGGCCGGGGCCCACATCGCCGTCGCCCACTCCACCGTCTCCCTGATGGATCTGCGGGGCCGGATCGTCGCGGAGGAGCGGCAGCCGCACCGAACCACCGAACCCCGCCGCATGCTCACCGAACTCGCGGCCCGACTGCCCCGGTTGGTGGCCGAGCACGCCGACGGGCGCACCGTGCTCGCCCTGGGCCTGGCCACCGGGCACCGCGTCGACCCCGTGACCGGGGTCGTCGTTGAACACCCCCAGCTCGGCTGGCGCGATGTGCCGGCCCGCGACATCCTCTCCGCCGCGACCGGGCTGCCGGTCCACGTGGACAGCCACTCCCGTGCGCTGGCCCGGGCGGAGCAGCTGTTCGGCGAGGAGTCGACCCGGAACAGCACCGTCCTGCTGTTCGTCGGCGCGGTCGTCGACGCGGCCTTCGCCACCGAGGGGGCCATGCACCGGGGGCCGCGCTCGGGGGCCGGAAGCGTGGCGCATCTGCCGCTCGGCGCCGGTGGCACGGCTGGCGCGGAGCCCTGCTCCTGCGGGCGGACCGGCTGCCTCCAGTCGGAGGTGTCGGAGCGCGCCATGGTGCGGCGCGCCGCCGTGCAGGGGCTGGTCGTCAACTCGTTCCCGCAGCTCCTGGAACAGGCTCTGGGCGGTGACGCGCGGGCGGTGGCGCTGTTCCGCAGGCGGGCGCGGCTGGTCGGCCGGGCTGCGGCTCTCCTGTTGGACATGTTCGACCCCGAGGTGCTCGTCGTCGTCGAGCCGGGGGCGGGCCGGATCCCGGAGTGTCTGGCCGATCTGCGGGCGGAGGTGGCGGAGCGTTCCGGAGTCTGTGACGACCCGGAGCGGGCCGTGGTGCCGAGCAGCTTCACCGGCTCCGTCCTGGCCACCGCGGGTGGCGCGGTGGCGCTCGGTGCGCTGTACGTGGACCCGCTCGGTCCCTGGCCGGCGCTGCCCGCGGCCTCCTGAAGCACCATCACCTCCCGCGGCCGCCAGGTATCCGACTTAATTCAGGCAGTTGCATTGTTGACCGGGCGCAAAGCCGAACGGGATGATGGATTCATGACCAGCCGACAGCGGAATTCAGGGAACGCGTCCTCGGTGACGCGCACCTTCCGCCCGGCTGCCCCGGCCCGTGTCACTGCCCGGTGCCTGTGTTGTCGCCCCTGTCCGGGTCCCCGATAACCCTCCGCTGAATTCCGGCGAGAGCTCTGCTCCGCCGTGCGCACCGCCCTGCTCTGTCGTGCCTTCTGCCTGCCCACCGCATTTCCCTGCCCATTTCTTCCGACTTTCCATCATGGGAGAGACGTTGACTGTCACCGCGCCCTCATACCTGGCGCCCGCCGCGCCCGCCGCGCCCGCCGCGCCCGCCGCGCCCGCCGCGCCCGCCGCGCCCGCCGCGCCCGCCGCGCCCGCCGCGCCCGCCGCGCCCACCGCGAAGGGAATCGCCCCGGACCGGTTCAAGCAGGCGTTCCGCCGCTACCCCGCCGGAGTGGTGGTCGTCACCGCCGATGCCGGCCACGGCCCCATCGGCTTCACCGCGACCTCGCTCAGTTCCCTCTCGCTCGACCCGCCGCTGGTGTCGTTCGGTATCGGGACCGGCACCTCTTCCTGGCCGCACATCGAACGGGCCGAAACCGCCGTCGTGAACTTCCTCGGCGCCGAACAGCAGTCCCTGGCCACCACCTTCGCCACCAGCGGCATCGACCGGTTCGCCGCCCCCACCCGCTGGCGCCGCCTGCCGGAGGGGGAGCCGGTGCTCGACGGGGTGGCCGGCTGGCTGCGACTGGAGACCGAGCAGATCGTCCCGGCCGGCGACCACCGCATCGTCATCGCCCGGGTGGTGGACGCGCGGCTCGACGAGGGACGCAGCCCGCTGCTCTTCCACGACGGCGCCTACCACTCCCTCTGACAGCCGGCCCACTCCGAACGACTACGGATCAGGAAATCACCATGGCACGCCACGACGCGTACAGGCACGACACATACAGGACCGTCGGCCGCAGGTCGTTTCTCGCCCTCGCCGGCGGAGCGGTCATCGGCACCCTCGCCGCCTGCTCGCCCCAGGTCGAAACAGCGGCAAGCGCCGAGCCCGCAGGGAAACTCCCCTCGGGGGCTCCGCCGCCGGGGACGAAACTCTCCATAGCCGTCCGGTCCACACAACTCCAGCTGGTCCCCGCCGGATTGCAGAAGGACCTTCCTTTCACTGTTTCGCAGTGGCCCAATCTGAGTGCGGGCCCCGATATCATCCAGGGATTCCGGGCCCATTCCATCGATCTCGCGGTCAATGCCGGAATTCCGCCGATCCAGGCCCACGCCATCGGTGTCGGCGCGAAGATCGTCGCCGTGCAGGTGCGGAACCATCCCTCGTACGTCTTCGCGACCGCACCCGGCTCGGACATCAGGTCCGTGGCCGACTTCCGCGGGAAGAAGATCGGCTTCTCCCAGGGCCAGGCGCAGGGTGTCGTCGTCCTGCGCGCCCTGAAGCAGGCGGGCATCGCCAACAAGGACGTCGAGCTGGTCGCCCTGCCCAGTACGCAGTTCCTCACCGCCCTGCAGTCCAAGCAGGTCGACGTGGCCCCGCTGGGCGAGCCGACCTTCACCAAGTACCTCACCCAGTACGGGAAGGACGGGGCGCGCGGGGTGAAGACCGACGTCGTGGATCTGCTCTCGGTGCTCTGGGCGCCCAACGAGGTGCTGAACGACCGGGCCAAGGTGGCCGCCGTCCGCAGTTTCATCCCGCTGTGGGCCCGCGGCCTCACCTGGGCCTGGGAGAACGGCGACGAGTGGATCGACACGTACTACGTCAAGGACCAGGGCGTCTCCCGCGAGGACGGCAAGCGCATCGTCGCCTCGCTCCGCAAGCCGCAGTTCCCGGTCAGCTGGGACAAGGCGATCGCGTGGGAGCAGGAGACCGCGGACCTGCTGGCCGAGGGCGGCTTCGTGCCGGAGCAGGACGCCGCCGAGCTGTTCGACCGCCGCTTCGAGGGGATCGCGGCCAAGGCCGTGGCCGCCCAGTACCGGGAGACGTCATGACCGAGCTGCTGACGAACACCCGCACCGCAGGCCGTGCGAGTACGGCCGCCGTGCCACTGAAGACGGCCGGGGAACCGGCCGGCGGGCGGACGCGCGAGACGAAGTCGGCAGCGCCCTCGGCTCGCACGCCCCGCCGGCGGCTCGGTCCCGGACGTGCCGTTCCCTTCGGGCGGCTGATCGGCCCGGTGCTGGTCATCGCCCTGTGGTGGTTCGCCTCGGCCATCGGCTACCTCGACCCGCGGATCCTGTCCGGACCCGGCACGGTCCTGTCCACGGCATCCGACCTCCTCTCCAGCGGCCGGCTCCAGGACAACGTCCTCATCTCGCTCCAGCGCGCCGGCCTCGGCCTGTTCTTCGGGGTGACCGCCGGGGTCCTCCTCGCCGTCGCCGCCGGACTCAGCCGCACCGGCGAGTACCTGCTGGACGGGCCGCTCCAGATCAAGCGCGCCATCCCCTCACTGGCCATGCTCCCGCTGCTGATCCTCTGGCTCGGCATCGGCGAACAGATGAAGGTCACCGTCATCGCGCTCGGTGTCGCGGTGAACATGTACATCAACACGTACGCCTCGCTGACCGGCATCGACAGCAGGTACGTCGAGCTCGCCGAGGGGCTCGACCTGAGCCGCGCGCAGTTCATCCGCAAGGTCGTCGTGCCCGGTTCGCTGCCCGGCTTCTTCGTCGGGCTGCGCCTCGGCGTCACCGCGTCCTGGCTCGGACTGATCGTCGTCGAGCAGATCAACGCCACCAGCGGCATCGGCTACATGATGTTCCAGGCCCAGCAGTACGCCCAGTCCGACGTGATCATCGTGGGCCTGGTGGCCTACGGGATCTTCGGCTTCGCATCGGACGCGGCGGTACGCGCCGTCGAGAGGAAGGTCCTGTCATGGCGACGCACTCTGGCGGGCTGACCGCCCCCCGCGAGGAGACCGGGACGACAGCCGTCGCGGAACGCCCCGCCATCCGTACCCGGAGCCTGGTCCGCCGCTTCGGTGACCGCGACGTGCTCAAGGAGCTCGATCTCACCGTCGCGCCGGGCGAGTTCACCGCACTCCTCGGCCGCAGCGGCTCCGGCAAGTCCACCCTGCTGCGGGCCGTCGCCCGCCTCGACCACACCGTCGAGGGCTCCGGCGAACTCACCGTCCCCGACCGGGTGTCGCTCTCCTTCCAGGACTCCCGGCTGCTGCCCTGGCTCCGGATCATCGACAACGTGACCCTCGGCCTGCGGGGCCCGGGGGCCCGTGAACGCGGCCTCGTCGCATTGGCCGAAGTCGGTCTGGAGGGCCGCGACCGGTCCTGGCCGCACGAGCTGTCCGGCGGTGAGCAGCAGCGAGCCGCGCTGGCCCGAGCCCTGGTCCGTGAGCCCGAACTCCTGCTGGCTGACGAGCCGTTCGGCGCCCTGGACGCGCTGACCCGGATCAAGATGCACGACCTGCTGCGCGAACTCTACGAGCGCCACCGCCCCGCGGTCCTGCTCGTCACGCACGACGTAGACGAGGCCGTGGAACTCGCCGACCGGGTGCTGGTCCTGGAGGACGGCCGGATCTCCGTCGACCTCACCGTCGACCTGCCCACCCCGCGCTCCCGCCGCGACCCCCGCTTCCAGGAGTACCGCGACACCCTGCTCACCGCTCTCGGTGTGGCGCGGACCCCGACCCTTTCCGAGAAGAAGGAAACCCATGGCCCGCACGCCTGAACGCAAGCAGCTGCACCTCAACGCGTTCCTCATGTCCACCGGCCATCACGAGGCGTCCTGGCGGCTGCCCGGGAGCCCGGCCGAGGCCAACTCCGACATCGAGCACTACAAGAACCTCGCCAGGATCGCCGAACGCGGCAGGCTGGACTCGCTGTTCCTCGCCGACAGCCCCGTCCTGATGGGCGATCCCGGACGCCGGCCCGCCGCCAAGCTGGAGCCCACCGTCCTGCTCACCGCGCTCGCCGGGGCCACCGAGCGCATCGGCCTCATCGCCACCGCGTCGACGAGCTACAACGAGCCGTACAACCTGGCCCGCCGGTTCGCCTCGCTGGACCATGTCTCGGGGGGCCGGGCCGGCTGGAACATCGTCACCACCGCGGGCGCCGACGCGGCCCGCAACTTCGGCCTCGACGACACCCCGCTGCACCACGAGCGCTACCGGCGCGCCGGTGAGTTCGTCGAGGTGTCCACCAAGCTCTGGGACAGCTGGGCGGACGACGCGGTGATCGCCGACAAGGAACGGGGCGTCCACGCCCTGGCCGACCGGGTCCGGAGGATCGAGCACAACGGCGAGTTCTTCCGTGTCGACGGGCCGCTGAACGTACAACGCCCCCCGCAGGGGTATCCGTTGCTCGTACAGGCCGGTTCGAGCGAGGACGGCAAGGACTTCGCGGCCCGGTACGCGGAGGCGGTGTTCACCGCCCAGCAGACCCTGGAGGAAGGCATCGCCTTCTACAAGGACGTGAAGCAGCGCGCCGAGGCCATCGGCCGCAACCCGGACGGCATCAAGATCCTCCCCGGCATCGTGCCCGTCATCGGTGACACCGAGGCCGAGGCGCTGGCGCTCGACGCCGAGCTGGAGGGCCTCATCGTCCCCGAGTACGCCAAGCGGCAGCTCGCCCAGCGGCTGAAGATCGCCCCCGACGACCTCGACCTCGACGCGGAGCTCCCCGAGGACATCCCGACCGAGGACGAGATCGAGGGCGCCAAGAGCCGGTACACGCTCATCGTGGAGCTCGCCAGGCGCGAGCGCCTGACCGTGCGCCGGCTCATCGCGCGGCTCGGTGGCGGCCGCGGCCACCGCACCTTCGCCGGCACCGCCGAGCAGGTCGCCGACACCATCGAGCAGTGGTACGACGGCGGGGCCGCCGACGGCTTCAACATCATGCCCGCCGTCCTCCCCTCCGGCCTGGAGGTCTTCGTCGACCGGGTGGTGCCGATCCTCCAGGAACGCGGCCTGTTCCGCACCGAGTACACCGCGAGCACCCTGCGCGGGCATTACGGGCTGCCGCGGCCCGCCAACCGGCTCTTCGAGACCGTCGACCGCAGCGAGGGCCACTTCGGCATCGGTCTGGCGGAGGCCCGGTGACGGACTGTCCGAACCCGGAAACCGGTACGCACCGGCAGCCGCCCGGCTGGGCCCGGCGGCTGCTGGGCTACTGCCTGCGGCACCGTACCGATCTGCTCATGGCCTTCGGTGCCGCCGTCCTCGCCGCCGTCGCCACCGCCACCCTGCCCCTCGTGCTGCGGCACGTGGTGGACGGGGTGGCGGCCGGCACCACCGCCTCGCTCGTGCCCTGGACCGTCCTGCTCGCCGCACTCGGCGCCGTCCGCTTCGGTGCGAGTTTCACCCGCCGCTACCGCTCGGGCCGGCTCTCCCTCGGGGTGCAGTACGACCTGCGCAACGACGCCTTCGCCGCGCTGCTCCGGCTCGGCGGCGCCCAGCAGGACGATCTGCGCACCGGACAGGTGGTCAGCCGGTCCATCTCCGACATCACCCTCATCCAGACCCTGCTGCAGTTCCTGCCCAACCTCACCGGCAACGCGCTGATGTTCCTGTTCTCGCTGGTCTTCATGGCGGTGCTGTCACCGCTGCTGACCGTCGTGGCGCTGGTCGTCGGCCCGCTGCTCTGGCTGATCGCCCTGCGCAGCCGCCGCGACCTCTTCCCCGCCAACTGGCACGCCCAGCAGGAGGCCGCGGAAGTCGCCTCCACCGTCGAGGCGACCGTCACCGGCGTCCGCGTGGTCAAGGGCTTCGGCCAGGAGCAGCGCGAACTCGCCGGACTCGAACAGCGCGCCCGCCACCTGTTCGCCTCCCGGCTGCGCGTCGTCCGCTTCACCAGCCGCTACAACCCGGCGCTCCAGGCGGTCCCCGCACTCGGCCAGGTCGCCGTACTCGCCCTCGGCGGCTGGATGGCCCTGCACGGCCGGATCTCCCTCGGCACCTTCCTCGCGTTCACCACCTACCTAGGCTCCTTCGTCACCCCCGTCCGCCAGGTGGCGACGCTGCTCACCGTCTGGCAGCAGGCACGGGCCGGCGCGGAACGCGTGCTGGAGGTCGTCGACGAGGCGCCGGTCATCACCGACGCCCCCCGCGCCCGGCAACTGCCGGACGAACCCCCGGCCATCGGCTGGCACGGCGTCACCTTCGGATACGGCGAAGGCGCCCCGCTCCTGAACGGCTTCACCCTCGACATCCGCCCCGGTGAGACCCTCGCCCTGATCGGCCCGGCCGGCTCGGGCAAGTCCACCGCGGCGGCCCTGCTGCCCCGCTTCTACGACGTACCGTCCGGATCGGTACGGGTGGGCGGCCACGACGTCCGCGATCTCGCCCTCGCCTCTCTCCGCTCCCGGATCGGCTACGTCTTCGAGGAGAGCCTCCTGCTCTCCGACACCGTGCGCGCCAACATCGCCTACGGAGTGCCGGACGCCACCGACGCGCAGATCCGCGCTGCGGCCCGGATCGCCTGCGCCGACGAGTTCATCGAACGGCTTCCCCGGGGGTACGACACCGTCGTCGGCGAACAGGGCTTCACCCTCTCCGGCGGCCAGCGCCAGCGCATGGCACTCGCCCGCGCCCTGATGGGCGGCCCGGCCGTCCTCGTCCTGGACGACGCCACCTCGGCCATCGACGCCCGGGTGGAGGCGGAGATCCACCACCGGCTCCGGGAGGACGACCGGCGCCGCACGACACTGATCGTCGCGCACCGCAGATCGACGCTCGACCTCGCCGACCGCGTCGCGATCCTCGACGGCGGCCGCGTCACCGACACCGGCACACCGGACGAACTCCTGTCCCGGTCCGCCCTGTTCCGCGAACTCCTGTCGACGGACGACAGCCCCGACGACAACACGTCCCCGGCCCCGGCCCCGGACACAGCCACCGGCTGCCCCACCCCGCACCTGTGGCTGCGTCCCGAGGGGAGCGGCGACGAACAGCTGGAGGGGACCGCGGTGCGGGCCGCCCAGGCGCTGGCCGAGGCCGCGGCCACCTCGGGCCCGGGACGCGCCGGCCCCGGTGGCGGGGTGCTCGGCTCGGCACCGCCGAGCCCCGAACTCATCGCCGGACTGGCCAGACTCCCGCTGCCCGCGGCCGACCCCCAGGTGCCCACCGACCGGGCCGTCGCCGCCGAGGCAGACTTCGGCCTCGCCGCCCTGCTCCGGCCCTTCCGGCTGCCCCTCCTCCTCGGCCTGCTGCTCGTCGCGCTCGATGCCGGCGCGCAGATCACCGTGCCGGTCCTCGTCCGCCACGGCGTCGACCGGGGCGTGGCCCACCACGCCGGGCACGTCCTGCTCGCCGCGGCAGCGGCCGCGGCCCTGGTGGTCGCCGCGAACTGGCTGATCGGAGTGGCCCAGGTCCGTACCACCGGACGCACCGGTGAACGGCTCCTCTACACCCTGCGGGTGAAGACGTTCGCCCAGCTCCAGCGGCTGGGCCTCGACTACTACGAGCGCGAGCTCGGCGGCCGGATCATGACCCGGATGACGACCGACGTCGACGCCCTGTCGAACTTCCTCCAGACCGGTCTGATCACTGCCGTGGTCAGTCTGCTGACGGTCGTCGGCGTCCTGGTCACCCTGCTGGTGATCGACGCGGAACTGGCCCTCGTCCTGCTCGCCGCGCTGCCGCTGCTGATCCTGGCCACCGTGGTCTTCCGCCACTACTCCGTCCCCGCCTATCGCGAGGCCCGGGAACGGATCAGCGCGGTCAACGCCTGCCTCCAGGAGAACGTCACCGCGATCCGTGTCACCCAGGCCTTCCGCCGCGAGGGCCGCAACGCCGCCGACTTCGCCGAACTCGCGTGGTCCTTCCGGGACTCCCGGCTGCGCGCCCAGCGCTACATGGGCACGTTCTTCCCGTTCGTCGAGTTCCTCGGCACACTCTCCTCGGCAGCCGTGCTCACCGCCGGCGCAGGACAGGTCCGCTCGGGCGAGCTGAGCGCGGGCACACTCATCGCGTTCCTCCTCTACGTCGAACTGTTCTTCTCACCGATCCAACAGCTCTCGCAGGTCTTCGACGGCTATCAGCAGGCCGTCGTCGGCCTCGGCCGGCTCCGCGGCCTGATGCGCACCCCCACGGGCACCCCGCCCGCGAAGGACGCCCGGCCGGTGCCGGCGTTGCGCGGAGAGGTGGAGTTCGACTCGGTCTCCTTCGGGTACGCGGGCGGCGGCGGCCAGGAGGTCCTGCACGGGGTCTCCCTGCGTATCGCACCGGGCGAGACCGTCGCCCTGGTCGGTGCGACCGGGGCGGGGAAGTCCACCGTCGTGAAGCTCCTCGCCCGCTTCTACGACCCCTCCTCCGGGGCGGTCCGGGTGGACGGGCACGATCTGCGCGAGCTCGACCTGCCCGGCTTCCGCCGACGGCTGGGAGTGGTCCCGCAGGAGGCACATCTGTTCAGCGGCACCGTCCGCGACGCCATCGCCTACGGACGCCCCGACGCCACCGACACCGAGGTGGAGCTGGCGGCGCGCGCGGTCGGGGCGCACGAGATGGTCGCCGGACTGCGGCTCGGCTACCTCCAGCCGGTGGGGGAGCGGGGCCGGAACCTCTCCGCCGGGCAGCGCCAGCTCATCGCCCTGGCCCGGGCCGAACTCGTCGACCCGGACGTCCTGTTGCTCGACGAGGCGACCGCCTCGCTCGACCTGGCCACCGAGCGCAGGGTGGCCGCGGCGACGGAGGTGCTGGCCCGCCGCCGTACCACCGTCGTCGTCGCCCACCGGCTCACCACGGCGGTCCGCGCCGACCGGGTGGTGGTACTCGATGCGGGAACCGTCGTCGAGACCGGCACCCACACCGAACTGCTCGCAGCCCACGGCCCGTACCGGCGGCTGTGGGACGCCTTCCGGGAGACCGGCCGGGCGACACCGGTCGACCACCTGAATGTCAGTGAACTCGTCAAGGAGAACGCACGATGACGGAGTACCGCGATTTCGGCCGCACGGGCGTCAAGGTCAGCCCCCTGTGCCTGGGCACCATGATGTTCGGAGCCCGGGGCAACCCGGACCACGACGACAGCATCCGGATCATCCACCAGGCCCTGGACTCCGGCATCAACTTCGTCGACACCGCCGACGTCTACTCCGCAGGTGAGTCGGAGACCATCGTTGGCAAGGCCCTGGCCGGTGGCCGCCGCGACGACGTCGTGCTCGCCACCAAGTTCCACGGCAGCCTCGGAACCGACCCCAATGAGCAGGGAAACTCCCGCCGTTGGATCATCCGGGAGGTGGAGAACAGTCTCCGCCGGCTCGGCACCGACTGGATCGACCTCTACCAGGTGCACCGCCCGGAGCCCGGCACCGACTTCGACGAGACCCTCGGCGCCCTCTCCGACCTGGTCCACCAGGGGAAGATCCGCTACATCGGCACGTCGACCTTCGAACCCTCCGCCATCGTCGAGGGCCAGTGGATCGCGGAGCGCCGCGGCCGCGAACGCGTCGTCGCCGAGCAGCCTCCGTACTCACTGCTGGCCCGCGGCATCGAGCGCGAGATGCTGCCCACGGCCCAGCGGTACGGTCTAGCGGTTCTCTCCTGGAGCCCCCTGGCAGGCGGCTGGCTCTCCGGCCGCTACCGCAAGGGCGCCGACCAGCCCGAATCCAGCCGGGCCGAGCGGCAGGCCGGCCGTTTCGACATCGCCTCCACGGAGAACACCGCCAAGCTCGACGCCGCCGAGGCGCTCGCCCAGCTGGCCGACGAGGCAGGGCTCACCCTCGTCCAACTGGCCCTCGCCTTCGTACTGGAGCACCCGGCGGTCACCTCCGCGATCATCGGCCCGCGGACCCTGGAGCAGCTGACGAGTCAGCTCGGCGCGGACCGGGTACGGCTGAGCCAGGACGTCCTCGACCGGATCGACAAGATCGTCCCGCCCGGTACCAACCTCTCGTCCCGTGACGCCGGTTACCACCCGGCAGAACTCACCGACCCGGCGCTGCGCCGCCGTTCGCGCCCGGTCGGACAGTTCAGGACACCGGCACGCGGTCCAGGAAGCCGCTGACCGAGCTGATCCGCCCGTCGTCGGCGAGAGTGATCACGTCCGAACCGGCGACGGGCGCCGAGCCGTCGGCCGCCGCCACCAGCTCCCAGCCGAAGCGGGCGAGGGCGTGGTGCCCGTCCACCGCCCCGGCCGGCCGGAACGCGAACCCGGGGAACTGCTGCTGAGCGCCGCTGATCGCGGCAGCCAGGGCCTCGTGTCCCCGCACGTCTGCCAGCGGGTCGGTGTACGTGGCGTCCTCGGTGAAGGCTGCGGCGACGGCCTTCTCCAGGTCCTCGGGGGTGGCGGCGTTCCAGGCGGCGAAGTAGCGCTGGACGGCGTCGTCGTAAGCGGTCATCGTGCGGTCCTCTCATCGGGCCCCGGCCGATGGGCCGGGAGCGCTGTGCTCGTGAGGAACACGATGTCCGACGGGGCGGAGCGGGTCGATTACCTCCGGGGTAAGCGAGGCCGGTGGCGGCCCCCGGCCTCGCTCACCGCCGGTGCTCGTCCAGGAAGCCCATGAGGGCGGTGTTGAGCTCCTCGGCGTGGGTCCAGCCGATGTTGTGCGGCCCGCCCGGGATCTCCACGAGGCGGCTGTCGCGGATGAGGTCCGGCAGTCTGCGGCCGGTCGAGTCGATCGGCAGGATGCGGTCCTGGTCGCCCTGCACGACGAGCGTGGGCACGTCGTTCTTCGGCAGGTCGTCACGGAAGTCCGTCAGCCACGTGGGTACGCACGCGAGTGTGGCGTGGGCCGCCGCGCCGGCCGCCACGGTCCACTGGGAGCGCAGTGCCTGGTCGCTGATCCGGGTGCCGCCGAGCACGTCGGTGTTGTTGAAGGCGTCGAGGAAGTCCGTCAGATAGGCGGGCCGGTCCGCCACGACGGCGCTCATGATGCCGTCGAAGACGCCCTGGTCGACGCCGGCCGGGTTGTCGTCCGTCTTCAGCAGGAACGGCGGGATCGGTGCCACCAGCACCGCCAGACCGACCCGGCGCGAGCCGTGGTTGCCGAGGTAGCGGGTGACCTCGCCGGTCCCCATGGAGAACCCGACCAGCACGGCGTCCCGGAGGTCGAGCTTCTCCATCACCGCGTTCAGGTCCGCCGCGAAGGTGTCGTAGTCGTAACCGTCCGTGGGCCGGTCGGACCGCCCGAAGCCACGCCGGTCGTAGGTGATGACGCGGTACCCGGCCGCGAGCAGGACCGGCAGCTGCTTCTCCCACGACGCACCGTTCAGCGGGAATCCGTGGATGAGGACGACGGGCCTGCCGGTCCCGTGGTCCTCGTAGTACAGCTCGATGCCGGCGGAGTTCTCCTGCCCGACGGTGACGTACGGCATGTGGCTCTCCCAGGTGGTGGAGTGATCCTGCGAATTTCCCGCGGTTTCCCGCAGGTCCTGCGGTCTTCTGAAGTGGCACGGCGTAGGGGGCGGGGGCGCAGCGGCGCCCGGTGTCGGGGAGCGAGGGTGTGAGGCGCTGCCGGTGGCGGTGAGGGGCGCGAGGCGCTGCCGTTCCCGGTGGCGGTGAGGGTGCGAGGTGCTGCGGTACCCGGCCGCGGCGGGGCCTCTCCCGCCTCTACATCCGGCCGTCCGGAATGACGTGCATGGCCGCCTCCTCGGCGGACGCCGCCGCCCCGTCGATCCCGACGTCCTCGCCCGCCATGCTGTCCGGTTCGTTCAGGTCCAGCTCCCGGGTGAGCCGGCCGGCGCGTACGTCCCCGACCTCCGAATCCCAGGGCTCGCCGTCCCCGTCGGACACGTCGCCCACGCCGTCTCCGGGCGGATCGCCGTTCTCGGGCAGCTCCCGGGCCAGCCGGCCGTCCAGCGTCTCCCCGCTGAGCTGCTCGGACCCGGTGGTGCCCCGGTCCTCCACGGCCCACGGGCGCTCGGGAGGCGAGTACCCCTCGTCCAGGACATCGGCGAGCTGCCGGTTGTCGAGGGTGTCCGCCGTGTCGAGCTGCTCGACGGGGTCGGCGGCCTCCGGCTGCTGGGGCTGGTACACATCGTCGCCCCGGTCGGCACCTTCCATGACGATTCCCTTTCCGATTCGGGGATCCCGGTCATGCCTGCCGTACGACGCGGGAGCAAGGGGGCATATCTACCCGATTGCCTTCAAACTTCCCATACCTCTTCAGGATAGGCGGCCAGGGCCTGGGCCCGCACCGTGCGGGCGTGCACGGTGCGGGGAGCGCCGGTGTGCGGGACCATGGAAGGTGCAGGCGGGAAACACGTACGCCCGCACAATCGGAGTCCCCCCGCGAGGGCCGGTCCGCACAGTCCGTCCGAAGGCCGTCCTGGAGAGGCCGTCATGGATTATCCGGAGAGCTATCAGCTGGTGTTTCAGTCGTCGGCCGTCGAGGACGACACGGTGATCGTCCGGCGGACCGCACAGTCCGGGGCGGGCGGATACCCGGTCTACGAGGACGAGACCGGTATCGTCCGCGCGGAGATCAGCGAGCGCGGAGAGGTGCGCATGCTCGCCAGCGGCGGGCACCAGCTCCTCGGCACGCCGCTGGTGGTGCCGGAACCGAGCGCCTGAGCCGCCGGGCTCCCCGCTCCCGCGGTGACCGCCCCGGGAGTATGGGGGCATGACCGAACCGCTTCCGCTCCCGCTCGCGGGCATCACCGTCGTCAGCCTGGAACAGGCCGTCGCGGCGCCCTTCGCCACCCGTCAGCTGGCCGACCTCGGCGCCCGCGTCATCAAGGTCGAGCGCCGCGGCGGCGGCGACTTCGCCCGCCGCTACGACACCACCGTGCACGGCCAGGCCAGCTATTTCGTCTGGCTCAACCGCTCCAAGGAATCTCTCACCCTGGACCTCAAAGAACCCGAGGGCCGCGAGATCCTCCATGAACTCATCGCCCGGGCCGATGTGTTCGTGCAGAATCTCGCCCCCGGTGCGGCGGACCGGATGGGCTTCGGCCCGGCCGCCCTCCAGGCCAGGTACCCCTCCCTCATCACCTGCACGGTCAGCGGCTACGGCACGAGCGGATCGTGGTCCGGACGCAAGGCGTACGACCTTCTGGTGCAGTGCCAGACCGGTCTGCTGTCGATCACGGGCTCGCCCGACGAACCGGCGCGCTCGGGCATCTCCGTCGCGGACATCGCCGGAGGCATGTACGCCTACAGCGGCATCCTGTCCGCCCTGTTCACCCGGGCCACCACCGGCCGGGCCCTCACGGTCGAGGTCTCCCTCTTCGACGCTCTCGCCGAGTGGATGAGCCAGCCCGCGTACTACACGCGCTACGGCGGTACCCAGCCGCCACGGATCGGCGCCCAGCACGCCACGATCGCACCGTACGGCCCCTTCACCGCCGCCGACGGGAAGGACGTGATGCTCTCCATCCAGAACGAGCGGGAGTGGGACGCCCTGTGCGTCACCGTGCTCGGTCTGCCCGCGCTCGTCGACGACCCCCGGTTCGCCACAGGCCCGGACCGGGTCGCCCACCGCGAGGAGCTCAACGCCATCGTCGCCGCACGGTTCGCGGACCTCGGCAGCGAGGACGCCATGGAGCTCCTGGACCGGGCGGCCATCGCCAACGCCGGCGTGAACTCCGTCGCGGAGTTCCTCGACCACCCCGCACTCACGGAGCGCGACCGCTGGCGCGACATCTCCGTGCCCGGCGCCCCCGGCCCCGTGCAGGCACTCCTGCCGCCGGTGGATCTCGGCGGGGTCGGTCCGCGGATGGACCCGGTCCCGGCGGCGGGCCGGGACACCGGGCGGATCCTCGCCGAGCTGGGCCGCAGTGCCCCGGAGATCGAGGGGCTGTGCGCCCGGGGCGTGGTGGAGGTCGCGGATCCATATCACGCAGACACGTCCGACCACATCGTGCCGACGCAGGACAATTCGTCTTGAGCCGTCCAACACTTGGTCGAAATTTTGCCCCTGGTGGGCTGCATCCGGGGGACACCAGGCACACTCGACCTGTAGGAATCTCGCCACGAAGAGGATCACGCATGATCACGTTGAAGAAGGAAGACGGCCCGGCGGATCTGGACGGGGTGACCCACCTGTCCATCGGGGTGTCATGGGACCCCACCGTCGGCGCCAGTGGCGGCCTGATGGGGAAGCTTCGCCAGAAGAAGGGCACCGACCTCGACCTGATCGCCATCGCGATGCAGGGCACGGAGCCCGTACGTCTGGCCGGCCTCGACTCCCTCGACCCGCTGGGCAACGGTTCGCTGGCTCACAGCGGCGACAACCAGACGGGGCACGGTGACGGTGACGACGAGACCGTGACCGTCGACTTCGCCCGGGTGCCGGGCAACATCACGTCCGTCGTCTTCATCGCCGCCGCGTACAAGAAGCACAGCTCCTTCCAGAGCGCGCGCAACATCAGCTTCAAGGTGTACGACGCGACGGGTGGCACCACGCAGCAGGTCGCGGACATCTGGCCGAGCCTGCTCAGCAACGACAACGGCTGCGCCGTGGCCAAGGCGTTCCGCGTCGGCGGGAGCTGGAAGCTTGAGGTGATCAACGAGACGGGGAAGATCAAGCAGGGCGACGAGCAGGCACTGATGCGCTTCGCGGTCAGCAAGTAGCCGGTAGCCGGTAGCGGGTAGCCGGCAGCAGGCCGCACGGCGCGAGCGCCCCGGCCCGACGTGTACGCGGCGTTCACTCGACCCGCCGCGTACGGGCCGGGGGCGCCGCGTTCCCGGAGGCCAGCGGTGATCGCGCCAGTTCCACGCAACCCACGGCGATCAGGCAGAGCGCCAGCAGCTCCGGGAGCAGCCACCAGCCGGTGCGCAGCTCCTCGCCGAACAGGGTCACCCCGTACAGGATGCTGATCAAGGCGTCACCCAGGGTCAGGCACGGCTGGACCGCGACGAGTGTGCCCGCCTGCAGTGCGTTCTGGAGGAGGAACAGCGCGCCGACGCCCGCCGCGGCGGTGGCGTAGAGCTGCCACGACGAGAAGAACGCGGCCGCCCCGCCGTCGTCGAGCCGGGCCATGGCGTCCTTCATCAGGGCGGCGGTGAGCGCGTACGCGCAGGCGGCGGCCAGGCCCAGCAGCGCCGCCCGGGGATTGCCACGGGTCGCCAGGGCGCCTCCGATCAGAGCCGCCTCGAACAGGCCCGTCAGGATCAGGGCCGGAACCCACGCCGCCCCGTGAACCGTGGCACTGCCCCCTTCCGGAGCGGCCGACGCCATGCCGAGGGCCAGACCGGACGTCACGGCGGCCACTCCGAACCACACCGGCCGCGGCAGCCTCACCCGCATCACGAAGCCGGCCATCAGGAGTGTCGCAGGCAGCTCGATGACGAAGATCGGCTGCACCACCGCGATCGGCCCGGTGGCCAGCGCCACGGCCTGGCACACGGCCGCGACGATCACCAGGCCGATGCCGGCCAACCATACTTTCTGGCGCAGCAGATGGCCGATCAGCGACAGGTGTATCGCCTTGCTGTCGGGGACGGTGAGGGCGGCGCGGCGCTGGAGGACGGAGGCCGTGCCGTTGCTGAGCGCGGTGAGGATGGCGAACAGGACGCTGATCACCGGTCCATGATGCGGGTGCCGGGCGTGCATTCCGGGGTCCCGCCGCCGGTCGGCATGGCGGAATACGTCATGTTCCCCAGCGGCTGCCTTCCTCCATCAGGACCGAACCTGACCGCATGGCCGCGTACGGTGCCGTTCATGGCCGTGAAGAAGAAGACCTCTGCCGCCGCCGTCCCGCCCGCCGTGCTCTCACCGCGGGCGCTGGGGCGCGCGACCCTGGAGCGCCAACTCCTGCTCCGCCGCGCCGAGATGAGCGCCGCGGACGCCGTGCGCCACCTCGTCGGCCTCCAGGCGCAGAACACCGGGCCGCCGTACTACCAGCTCCTCGCCCGGCTGGAGGGTTTCGAGCCCGCCGAGCTCGCCGAGCTGATGGAGTCGCGCGAGGTCGTCCGTATGGTCACCCTGCGCTCCACCATCCACACCCACACGGCCGAAGACGCCCTGACTCTGCGTCCGCTCGTGCAGGAGGCCCGCGACCGGGAGCTCAGGATCTTCCGCAAGGGGCTCGTGGGAGTGGACCTGGACCGGCTCCGCGACCTCAGCAGGGCGTACGTCGAGGAGGCGCCCCGTACCCCGAAGGAGATCCGCGAAAAGCTGCTCGTCGAGTGGCCCGACGCGGACCCGCAGGCGCTGAGCACGGCCGCCCGCTGTTTGCTGCCGCTCGTTCAGATCACCCCGCGCGGGGTGTGGGGAAAGAGCGGCCGGGTCGCACTGACCACCGCGGAGCACTGGCTCGGCAGGCCCTCCGAACCGGTGCCGGCGCCGGACGCCACCGTGCTGCGCTATCTCGCAGCCTTCGGACCCGCGTCCGTCAAGGACATGCAGTCGTGGGCCGGACTGACCCGGATGCGCGAGGTCTTCGAACGGCTCCGCCCGGAGCTGGTCACCTTCCGGGACGAGAACGGCATCGAACTCTTCGACCTGCCCGACGCCCCGCGCCCCGACGAGGACACCCCCGCCCCGCCGCGCTTCCTGCCCGAGTTCGACAACGTCCTGCT
Source organism: Streptomyces sp. NPDC002809 (assembly GCF_040295435.1). Classification (NCBI taxonomy): domain Bacteria; kingdom Bacillati; phylum Actinomycetota; class Actinomycetes; order Kitasatosporales; family Streptomycetaceae; genus Streptomyces; species Streptomyces sp. NPDC002809. Next base: position 47,570 of record NZ_JBEOVJ010000042.1, on the reverse strand, counting down.
CGGCCACGCGGACCGGTCCCGCGTCATCCCGCCCCGTTTCAAGGGGCGCAACGGGGTGGGGAACCAGGCATACGGCAGCTTGCTGGTCGACGGATTCCTCGCCGCGATCTGGCGGCTGGAGGCAGGCGGGAGCGGTGCGCCGGCGACCGTCACCGTGCAGGAGCTGCGCCCGTTCACCGCGGCCGAGCGGGACGCCGTCACGGACGAGGCCGTGGCCGTACTCGCCGTGATGACGAAGGCGGCCACCGACGGCAACGGCCACGACGTCAGGTTCGCCTCGTTCATCGACTTCGACAGGTGAACGGGGCGCTCCCGGCAGCGACAAGGCTCGCGGCGCTCGTGCTGCGGTGCGGTGCCGTGCGGCCTGTCGGGCAGCCCGGACCGTGCCCGATCGGACGGGACCGTGCCGCGTCGGACCGGACCGTGCCGCGTCGGACCGGACCGGACCGGATCAGATCTGATCCGAACTGATCCGGACCGAAGTCCCCAGTCCGCGTTGCCCGTGACCCGGTGCCCGTGGACCCGTGGCCGTCGCGCCGAGGCCGGTCGTCGCGAAGCCGCACGCCCCGCCGGTCATCGACAGCCGTCGGGGCCGAGCGGGCGAACCGGCTCCGCGCCGACGAGGCGCGCCGAGCCTTCACAGCGCGCCCGGCACCGGAGCGCCGGCGACCGGCACCGAACCTACGGGAGCAGTCCGGCCCGCCGGGCCGCGACGACCGCCTCCAGCCGGGTATGCGCGCCCAGTTTCCGCATGGCCGAGCGCAGATAGCCCTTCACCGTCTCAGGCCGCAGCCCGAGCCGGTCCGCCGCCACCGCGTTCGTGGCACCCGAGGCGACGCAGGCGAGCACGTCCACCTCGCGCGGTGCCAGCTGGAACCCGCGCGCCGCGGGTGCCCGGGCACCCGTCGCCGCGGCGAGCCGCCCGCACACCGCGAGCAGTTCGTCGCGCAGCGCCGGGTCGACGACCTTCGGCGCGAGAGCTCGCAGCTCGCGGTGCGCCTCCCGGACGTCCTCCCACGCCCCGGGCACGGCCCGGGGGTCGGTGACCTCCTCCCGGGTCACGGCGAGCAACTGCTGCACCTCGTCCCGGACGGCCAGTGCCTGTTCCACGTCGCGGGCCGCCGAGGCCGCCGCGTCGAACGTACGGTCCCCGAGCGTGAGGGGCTCGCGCAGCGCCCCGTACAGCACCCCCCGCACCTTGCGGCGTACGACGACGGGCACGGCGACCACCGAGCGCAGACCCTCCGCGGCGACCGCCGTGTCGTACTCGTGGCTGATGTGGCGCGAGGAGTGGTAATCGGTCACCGCGCACGGCCGCGACAGGGCGATCGCCTTCCCGCCGAGACCGCTGCCGGCCGAGATCATGAGCCCGCGCAGGGCCGTGGTCTGCGCCCCGTTCAGCTCGGCGATCCTGGCGTGGCGGGTGTCGGAGAGCAGCCCGCCGAAGGCCACGGGCAGCCCGCTCGTCCGGCGCAGCCGCAGCAGCGCCGCTTGCATCTCGACCGCATCGACCGATTCCGGCACGCTGACGCCTCTCCGCCCGGCTCCGGGGAACACGGTGTTCCCCACAGCACCCCCGTTCGGGGGTGGTGAGACCTGGGTCACTGTTTACATGATGTCAGGAGCGTCCGGTGATCGGGGGGTGGGTGAAGGAGCGGGATGGGCGCGTGCAGCTGCAAGGCGGAGGATTGAGCCGTGGCGGAGCCACGGTGATCGACGACAACGCCGCAGATGCGCGTGACCGGCCCCGTGACGCCGCCCCCAACCGCCGGACACTCCAGGTGACCGGTCCGGTCCGCAACGAGGAGGACACATGTCGGCAACCAGTGCGACGGAGACGTTCCGGGCCGCCCGGGACTTTCTGCTTCGCCACCGCGAGGACTACACCGCGGCCTACGAGGGCTTCAGCTGGCCCCGGAGCGACCACTTCAACTGGGCGCTCGACTGGTTCGACGTCATCGCCGAGAACAACGACCGCACCGCCCTGCACATCGTGGAGGAGGACGGCGGACGCACCGAGATGTCCTTCGCCCGGATGTCCGCCCGCTCCAACCAGGCCGCGAACTGGCTGCGCGCCCAGGGCGTACGGGAGGGCGACCGCATCCTCGTCATGCTCGGCAACCAGGCCGAGCTGTGGGAGACCGCGCTCGCCGCGATGAAGCTGCGCGCCGTCGTCATCCCCGCGACGCCGCTGCTGGGCCCCGTCGACCTGCGCGACCGGGTCGAGCGCGGCCGGGTGCGACACGTCCTGGTCCGGGACGCCGACACCGGCAAGTTCGACGAGGTGCCCGGCGACTACACCCGGATCTCCGTGGGTGCCGACACCGAGGGCTGGATCTCCTACACCGGGGCCGACGAGCAGCCGGACACCTTCACGGCCGACCGGGAGACCGACGCCGACGAACCGCTGATGCTCTACTTCACCTCGGGCACCACCGCCAGCCCCAAACTCGTCGAGCACACCCATGTCTCCTACCCCGTGGGCCACTTGTCGACGATGTACTGGATCGGGCTCAAGCCCGGCGACGTCCACCTCAACATCTCCTCGCCCGGCTGGGCCAAGCACGCCTGGTCCAATCTCTTCGCCCCGTGGAGCGCCGAGGCGACCGTCTTCATCTTCAACTACACCCGCTTCGACGCCGGCCGGCTGATGGCCGAGATGGACCGCTCGGGCGTCACCAGCTTCTGCGCCCCGCCCACCGTCTGGCGCATGCTCATCCAGGCCGACCTCTCCCAGCTGACGACCCCGCCGCGCGAGGTCGTCGCGGCGGGCGAGCCGCTGAACCCCGAGGTCATCGAAACGGTCCGGCGCGCGTGGGGCGTCACCATCCGCGACGGCTTCGGCCAGACCGAGACCGCCGTCCAGGTCGCCAACACCCCCGGTCAGGTCCTGAAGGCAGGGTCGATGGGACGCCCGAGTCCCGGCTTCAAGGTCGTCCTCCTCGACCCGGTCAGCGGTGAACCCGGCGCGGTCGAGGGCGAGATCTCGCTCGACCTGTCCGGCCACCCGGTCGGCCTGATGACCGGCTACCACGGCGACCCGGACCGCACCGCCGAAGCCATGGCGGGCGGCTACTACCGCACCGGTGACATCGGTTCCCGCGACGCCGACGGCTACATCACGTACGTCGGCCGCGCCGACGACGTCTTCAAGGCCTCCGACTACAAGATCTCCCCGTTCGAGCTGGAGAGCGCCCTGCTGGAGCACGAGGCCGTCGCCGAGGCCGCGGTCGTGCCGGCACCCGACCCGGTGCGGCTCGCCGTCCCGAAGGCGTACGTCGTGCTCGCCGAGGGCTGGGAGCCCGGACCGGACACCGCCAAGGTGCTCTTCGCCCACTCCCGGGCGGTGCTCGCCCCGTACAAGCGCCTCCGCCGGCTGGAGTTCGCGGAGCTGCCGAAGACCGTCTCGGGGAAGATCCGCCGCATCGAGCTGCGCGAGCGCACCGCCCAGGGCACGGGGACGGAGTACAGCGAGGGGGACCTGACATGACGGAGCCTTCCTACGCCCACGGCACCGGCGCCACCCCCCTGCTCGGCGACACCATCGGACGCAATCTCGACCGGGCGATCGAGGCGTACCCGGACCGTGAGGCGCTCGTCGACGTACCGTCCGGGCGGCGCTGGACGTACGGCGAGTTCGGCGCGGCCGTCGACGAGCTGGCCCGTGCCCTGATGGCCTCCGGCGTGGCCCAGGGGGACCGGGTCGGCATCTGGGCGATCAACTGCCCGGAGTGGGTGCTCGTCCAGTACGCGACCGCCCGCATCGGCGCCGTCATGGTCAACATCAACCCCGCGTACCGGGCGCACGAGCTGGAGTACGTGCTGAAGCAGGCCGGGATCTCCCTCCTGGTCGCCTCGCTCGCGCACCGCACCAGCGACTACCGTGCCCTGGTCGCCGAGGTCCGGGCGGACTGCCCCGACCTGCGCGCCGTGCACTACATCGGCGACCGCTCGTGGGACGAGCTGCTCGCCGTCGCCGGATCGGTGACCGCAGGACAACTGGCGGCCCGTGAGGCCGGGTTGTCCTGCGACGACCCGATCAACATCCAGTACACCTCGGGCACCACCGGCTTCCCCAAGGGGGCCACCCTCTCCCACCACAACATCCTCAACAACGGCTACTTCGTGGGCGAGCTGGTCGCGTACACGGAACAGGACCGGGTCTGTCTGCCGGTGCCCTTCTACCACTGCTTCGGTATGGTCATGGGAAACCTCGGCATCACCTCGCACGGCGCCTGCATCGTGATCCCGGCCCCCGCGTTCGACCCCGCGGCCGTCCTCGCCGCCGTCCAGGACGAGCACTGCACCTCGCTGTACGGCGTCCCCACCATGTTCATCGCGGAACTGGACCTCCCCGATTTCGCCTCGTACGACCTCTCCTCGTTGCGTACCGGGATCATGGCCGGATCACCCTGCCCGGTCGAGGTGATGAAGCGGGTCGTCGCCGAGATGCACATGGACGAGGTGTCCATCTGTTACGGCATGACGGAGACCTCCCCGGTCTCCACCCAGACCCGCCGCGACGACGACCTGGAGCGCCGCACCGGCACGGTCGGCCGCGTCATGCCGCACATCGAGGTCAAGGTCGTCGATCCCGCGACCGGTGTGACGCTGGAGCGCGGTGTGTCGGGCGAGCTGTGCACCCGCGGCTACAGCGTGATGCTCGGCTACTGGGAGCAGCCCGAGCGGACCGCGGAGGCGATCGACGCGGGGCGCTGGATGCACACCGGGGACCTCGCGGTGATGCGCGAGGACGGCTACGTACAGATTGTCGGCCGGATCAAGGACGTGATCATCCGGGGCGGCGAGAACGTCTATCCGCGGGAGATCGAGGAGTTCCTCTACCGCCACCCCAAGGTCGCCGATGTGCAGGTGGTGGGTGTCGCCGACGCACGGTACGGCGAGGAGATCCTGGCCTGCGTCATTCCCGCCGACCCGGGCGACCCGCCGAGCCTGGAGGAGATCAGCGCCTTCTGTCACGAGCAGCTGGCGCACTACAAGGTCCCGCGACTGCTCCGGATCATGGAGGCCTTCCCGATGACGGTCAGCGGGAAGGTCCGGAAGATCGAACTGCGGGAGGACTACGGCAGGTAGGCGAAGGAACGAGCGCAGGGGACGGGCGCCGGGGCGCCGTCAGGCGGCTTCGATGATGTCGCCGGTGGCGTCCTGGGTCGCGGCCGCCCATTCGATCAGGAGTACCTCGTAGGCCGCGGACTCCACGGGGGACCAGTCCTGGCCGGCCCGCGCGTCCACGAGCGCGCGGATCGCCTCGTTCGCCTCGACGGCGGCGGGGTGGGACGGCTGTGCGGGAAGGGTGCTGCGCGACGGTGTCGAGGGTGTTGACGTCGTCGCGGGTGTCGCGGGTGTCGCGGGTGGAGAAAGCCGTGGAGTTAAGACCATGCGCACCACTCTAGGGCCCGTCACTGACAACAGACCGAACATCTGTGGCCCCTGGCTCGAACGTGACCGATAGCACTCACTGTGGCCGGACGGTTTCTGTGAGGTGCGGCACGTCGCGCCGCATGCAGACCCGCGGCCACCGGTCGAGGCCGTGTTCCGCCTCCTCGGCGCGAATCTTTCTCAGCCCGTCGGTGAGGTCGGACTCCGTCAGGACGCGGAAGCCGAGCCGGACGTAGTACGGCGCGTTCCACGGCACGTGGGAGAAGGTCGTCAGGGTCAGCGCCCGCAGGCCGCCGGTCGCCGCCCAGCCGGCGACGTGGTCGATCAGCGCGCCGCCCAGGCCGCGACGGGCCGCCGCCGGATGAACGGAGACCTGCTCGACATGGGCGGAGCCGTCGACCTCGTCGGCGATGAGATAGCCGAGGGGCCGGTCGTCGGGGCCCGTCGTCACCCAGGCGCGGCCGGCCCGGTGGTAGCCGTGCAGCAGCTCCAGGGGCGGAGGGTCGTCGTCGGCCACACGGGACATACCGAGGGTGCGGAAGGGTTCACCCGCGGCGCGCTCGATGGCCTGAAGAAGCGGAAGATCGGAGCGGCGGGCGAGACGGATACGCATGGTTCAGTATGGCGCGTGACGCCTGTCCGGGAGGTGGGGTGCCGGACTCAGGCGCCGGTGCTGAGCAGTTCGTCCGCCGGGCTGTTCACCGGTTGCGGGGTCCCGGTGAGGTCCATGACGAACAGCGGGATGCCCAGGCCGTCCGCGCGCTCCCTGGCGTCCGGCGCGTACCCCGCGAGCGAGAAGAACACGCTCGACACCGAGGTGCTGAGCGCGTTGAGCCACAGGCATTCGACGTCGCGCAGGGCGGTCGGCCTGGTGGTGGAGTCGACCTGGGCGATCAGTCCGGCCGCCCTCAGATCGATCCGGGACGCCGGGCGTTCGGCGGGCTGCACGACATCGCGGTAGCCCAGCCACTTCAGGTACAGCGCGGCGGCGCCGACCGCGTCACGTGCGGTACGGATCGTCAGCGGCCGGAAGGCGGGCCGCGGTTCCGGAGCCGTACGCGGCAGCGGTATGTGCGACGGCCGCACGGACCGGGAGGACGCGCCGCCCGCGCGGCCGGGAGCCGCCACCGGCCGGACCGGGACGCGCAGCACGGCCCCGCACGGGCAGCACAGCTCGGGCTGCGGCCACTGGTCGTGCCGGCCGCAGCTACGGCAGCGCACCGTCACCCAGTCGTCGTTCCAGGTGCGATGGGTGATCTGGGTGACGGGGGCGCCGCGCAGCAGGGGCGGGGTGGTCGGCGCGCCGCAGGGACACGGGTAGACAGGGGCGACGTACGCGTGGTCGCGACGGCAGGCCGGGCACCGTACCGGCACTGATTCCACCCTGGGACTCCTTCCGGCCACCGATTCCGGCCCACGGGCATGCGGCCGGCCCCTGAATACGGGCCGGCTCCGCTCCGTACCCCCATGCTCCACCAAGAGCGAGGCCCGGGGGAGGGACTTGGGGTACTTCGCGGGGCCCGTCCGTGCTTGTGGTGCCCCGCGCCCCCTCTCTTGACGGCTGTCCAGGTGCACTTTAGATTTGCTTCCGTATCGCAGAATCAAACTTCCGTAATACGGAATTGGTGCTCTCAGGTGGCGCGACAGAGCCCGACTCCACCCAGGTCCGAGCAGGAGCACTCAATGCCTCGAATGACCGCTGCCCGAGCGGCAGTTGAGATCCTCAAGCGCGAAGGTGTCAGCAACGCGTTCGGTGTGCCGGGCGCGGCGATCAACCCCTTCTACGCGGCCCTCAAGGCCTCCGGCGGGGTTCATCACACGCTCGCCCGCCACGTCGAGGGCGCCTCCCACATGGCGGAGGGCTACACCCGGGCCCGCCCGGGGAACATCGGCGTCTGCATCGGAACGTCGGGGCCGGCCGGCACCGACATGATCACCGGCCTCTACTCCGCCGTCGCGGACTCGATCCCGATCCTGTGCATCACCGGCCAGGCCCCGACCGCCGTGCTTCACAAGGAGGACTTCCAGGCGGTCGACATCGCGTCGATCGCGGGGCCGGTCACCAAGGCCGCCACCACCGTCCTGGAGGCCGCACAGGTCCCCGGCGTCTTCCAGCAGGCCTTCCACCTGATGCGCACCGGCCGTCCCGGCCCGGTCCTCATCGACCTGCCGATCGACGTGCAGCTCACCGAGATCGAGTTCGACCCCGAGCTGTACGAGCCGCTGCCGGTGCACAAGCCCGCCGCGAGCCGCAAGCAGATCGAGCGCGCGCTGGAGATGCTGAACGACTCCGAGCGACCGCTGCTCGTCGCGGGCGGCGGCATCATCAACGCAGACGCGTCGGAACTCCTGGTGGAGTTCGCCGAGCTGACCGGCGTCCCGGTCGTCCCGACCCTGATGGGCTGGGGCGTTCTCGCCGACGACCACGAGCTCAACGCCGGCATGGTGGGCCTCCAGACCTCGCACCGCTACGGCAACGCGAACTTCCTGGAGTCCGACTTCGTCCTCGGCATCGGCAACCGCTGGGCCAACCGGCACACCGGCAAGCTGGACGTCTACACCCGGGGCCGGAAGTTCGTCCACGTCGACATCGAGCCCACCCAGCTGGGCAGGATCTTCGCCCCCGACCTGGGCATCGCCTCCGACGCCAAGGCAGCGCTCGGGCTGTTCGTCGAGGTGGCACGCGAGCTGAAGGCGGCCGGCAAGCTGAAGGACCGCTCGGGGTGGGCGGCCTCCACGCAGGAGCGCCGGGCGCAGCTGCAGCGGCGTACGCACTTCGACAACGTGCCGCTGAAGCCGCAGCGGGTGTACGAGGAGATGAACCGGGCCTTCGGTCCGGAGACCCGGTACGTCACCACGATCGGCCTCTCCCAGATCGCGGGCGCGCAGCTGCTGCACGTCCACCGGCCACGCCACTGGATCAACTGCGGCCAGGCGGGCCCGCTCGGCTGGACCATCCCGGCCGCCCTGGGCGTCGCGACGGCCGACCCCGAGGGCTCTGTCGTCGCGCTCTCCGGCGACTACGACTTCCATTTCATGCTGGAAGAGCTCGCCGTCGGCGCGCAGCACCGCATCCCGTACGTGCACGTCCTGGTGAACAACTCCTATCTGGGGCTGATCCGCCAGGCACAGCGCAACTTCGACATCGACTTCCAGGTCAACCTGGAGTTCGAGAACATCAACTCGCCGGAGCTCGGCGCCTACGGCGTGGACCACGTCAAGGTCGTCGAGGGGCTGGGCTGCAAGGCGATCCGGGTCACCGAGCCGGACCGGTTGCTGCCGGCCTTCGAGGAGGCCAAGAAGCTGGCTGCGGAGTTCCGTGTGCCGGTGGTGGTCGAGGCGATCCTGGAGCGGATCACGAACATCTCGATGAGCGGTACGGACATCGCGTCGGTCAACGAGTTCGAGGACGTCGCGTCGGAGCCGGGCCACGCGCCGACGGCGATCCGCCCGTTCGTGCGGGCCTGACCCGTCGGCCCTGCGGCCCCCGCCTTCCCGCTGAACCGGGGGTGGGGGCCGCTTCGTTGTGCCCGGACGGGGTGTCCGCAATCGTCGGACGGGCTTGATCGCGCCGGGGCGCCCGCAGGGCGACCCTCAGGCCGTCGGGCGGGGCGACCCGGCCCGTCCGGCCCTTGGGGCCGGAACCGGGCAGCCCCGTGGGCCAGGCGCGCGAAAGGGCGTGAAGCACGGGACCGCAATCCGTACTTCACGCCCGGAAAAGGGGACTGTCAGGGGCCGCGGTGGGGGCGAAAGGGGCGCGGGCCCGGTTCCTTCAGGTCAGGAGACCGGACCGTCACCCACACCACCGCACTGGCATCGCACCACCGCCGCGGCCTCGTCCTGCCCGCGCCCCGCGCAACCCCTCATCCGGGCGGGCGCAACGATGCGAGCAGGGTCTGGGGGAGAGGGGCTCAGTCCTCGCGCAGGGCGCGGACGGCCTCCTCCACGCGCTTGCCGTACTCGGCATCCGCGGCGTGGAAGTGGGCGAGGTTCTTCTCGATCACGTCGTCCCGGGTGACCTGCGAGAGGCCGCCCGAGATGTTGGCGATCAGCCGGCCCTTCTCGTCGTCCGACATCAGCCGGTACAGCTCGCCCGCCTGGAAGAAGTCGTCGTCCTTGGTGTGGGCGGGCGCCTCGTGGGTGCCGGTCCAGCCCTGGACGGCGAGCGGGGCGGAGTGCGCCGCGTCCGTCTGGGCCGGGCCCGCGTACGAGTTGGGCTCGTAGTTCTTGTCGTGCCGCGCGCCGTTGCGCGTGGCGTGCAGCCCGTCGCGGCCGTAGTTGTCGACGACGGCCGTGCGCGGCGCGTTCACCGGAAGGTGGGTGTGGTTGACGCCCAGCCGGTAGCGGTGCGCGTCCGCGTAGGCGAACAGCCGGCCCTGGAGCATCTTGTCCGGGGACGGGCCGATGCCGGGCACGAAGTTGTTCGGGGAGAACGCGGCCTGCTCCACCTCGGCGAAGACGTTGTCCGGGTTGCGGTTCAGGACGAGCCGGCCCACCCGCTGGAGCGGGTAGTCGCTGTGCGGCCACACCTTGGTGAGGTCGAACGGGTTGAAGCGGTAGTCCGCGGCATCGGCGGCCGGCATGACCTGCACGTGCAGTGTCCAGGACGGGTTCACGCCGCGCTCGATGGCCTGGAGCAGGTCCGTCTGGTGGGAGTTGGCGTCCTTGCCGACGAGCTCGGAGGCCTGGTCGGCGGAGAGGGAGCGCACGCCCTGGTTCGTCTTGAAGTGGTACTTGACGAAGAAGGCCTCGCCCGCCGCGTTCGTCCACCGGTAGGTGTGCGAGCCGTAGCCGTTCATGTGGCGGTACGAGGCCGGGATGCCGCGGTCGCCCATCAGCCAGGTCACCTGGTGCGTGGCCTCGGGCGCGTGAGCCCAGAAGTCCCAGACGTTGTCCGGCTCCTGACGACCCGTGAACGGATCGCGCTTCTGCGAGTGGATGAAGTCGGGGAACTTGATCGGGTCCTTGATGAAGAACACCGGGGTGTTGTTGCCGACCAGGTCGTAATTGCCCTCGTCCGTATAGAACTTGAGGGCGAAGCCGCGCGGATCGCGCACCGCGTCCGCGCCGCCGAGCGAGTCGGCGACCGTCGAGAAGCGGATGAACGTCTCGGTGCGTCGGCCCACTTCGGAGAGGAAGTCCGCACGGGTGAAGCCGGTGACGTCGTCGGTCACCTCGAAGTAGCCGTACGCGCCGGAGCCCCGGGCATGCACCACGCGCTCCGGTATGCGCTCCCGGTTGAAGCGGGCGAGCTTCTCCAGGAGGTGACCGTCCTGGAGGAGGATCGGGCCACCGACACCGGCGGTGGCGGAGTTCTGGTTGTCGGCGACCGGGGCGCCGGACTCGGTCGTAAGCACGCGCTGCGTCATGGGATCGGGGCGACCTTCCGTACGGGAGCTGCTGAACTGCGACGGCCTGGGGGCTCCAGGAGCGTAAGTACGCCCCGATCCCGACGTCAACAGTTTGTTGAAATTCATGAGGGGGTGTGGGTGGGAGGTGTTCCGGACGGCGCCGGCGCCTGGGCGCGACAGGACAGGTGTCAGCGCCGACGCCGCCCGGAAGTCTGCGGGCCGGGGGATACGCACCCGGCGGGGTGGTTCCGGCCGGGCCCGGCGAGGGGCCGGCCGCTGCGGATCAGGCCCGGACGGGCTGACCGGAGAGGCGTTCGACCGAGCGCAGCAGTGCCGAGTGGTCCAGGCCGCCGTCCCCCTGCGCGCGCAGTGAGGCGACGAGCTGGGCGACGACACCGCCGACCGGCAGTGCGGCGCCGACGTTGCGGGCGGCGTCCGTGACGATGCCCATGTCCTTGTGGTGCAGGTCGATCCGGAATCCCGGAGCGAAGTCCCGGTTGAGGAAGTTGTCCTTCTTGCGGGTCAGTACGGTCGAGCCGGCCAGTCCGCCGTTGAGGACGTCCAGCGCGGCGGCCAGGTCGACCCCGGACTTCTCGAGGAAGACGACGGCCTCGGCGCAGGCCTGGATGTTGACCGCGACGATCAGCTGGTTGGCCGCCTTCACCGTCTGGCCGGAGCCGTGCGGACCGCAGAGCACGATGGTCCGGCCCAGGGCGTCGAGCACGGGCTTCGCGGCGTCGAAGTCCGCCTGCTCGCCGCCGACCATGATGGACAGCACGGCCTCGATGGCGCCGGCCTCCCCTCCGGAGACGGGGGCGTCCAGGACGCGGATGCCCTTCTCGGCGGCGTTCTTCGCGAGGTCCACGGAGGTCTGCGGGGTGATCGAGGACATGTCGATCAGCAGCGCGCCGCGCTTCGCGTTCTCCAGGATGCCCTCGGGGCCGTACGCGATCGCCTCGACCTGCGGGGAGGCGGGCACCATAGTGATGACCACGTCCGCGTCCCCGACCGCCTCGGCGATCGAGGACGCGCCGGTGCCGCCTGCCGCGGCCAGCCGGTCGACCTTGTCCTGCTCCAGGGTGTAACCGGTGACGTCGTAACCGGCCTTGACCAGGTTCTCGGACATGGGCGAACCCATGATGCCGAGCCCGATCCACGCGACCTTGGGGAGGTTGTTGCTCATGAGGGTGCCTTCCGATAGGCGTGTGTACGAGGGGGAGTCCGCCGTCCTCAGAGGGCGGCCCGCGCGGTGGCCGGGAGCCACTCGAAGGACTCCGCGTCCGTCCGGGCGCCCGGCTTGTACTCCAGGCCGACCCAGCCGTCGTAACCGGCCTTCGCCAGCTCGTCGAGGAGCTGCTCCAGCGGGAGCGAGCCGGTGCCGGGCGCGCCGCGCCCCGGGTTGTCCGCGATCTGGACGTGGCCCGTCCGGTCGGCGTACGCGGTGATGACCTGGCTGAGGTCCTCGCCGTTCATCGACAGGTGGTAGAGGTCCAGGAGGAACTTCGCGTTGCCGAGGCCCGTCGCCGCGTTGATCCTGTCGACGACCTCGATCCCGGCCGGTGCGCTGACCAGGGGGTAGCGCGGTGACTCCGGCTCGTTCAGGGTCTCGATCAGCAGGGCGGCCCCGATCCGGTCGGCCGCGCGGGCGGCGGTGACCAGGTTCTCCAGGGCGAGTTCGTCCTGTACGGCGGGGTCGACGCCGTCGACCCGGTTGCCGTAGAGCGCGTTGAGCGCCTTGCAGCCGACCGAGGCGGCGAAGCCGGCCGCCACCTCGATGTTGGCCCGGAAGCGGTCCGACTCCGTGCCGGGCACGGAGAGCGCGCCGCGGTCGGGGCCGGGGAGCTGTCCGGCGTAGAAGTTCAGCCCCACCAGCTGGGTGCCCGCGTCGTCGAGCGCCTTCTTCAGTGCGTCGAGTTCGGCCTGCGGAGGGGTGGGGGTCTCGGTCCACGGCCACCACAGCTCGACCGCAGTGAAGCCCGCCGCGGCGGCTGCCGCGGGTCGCTCCAGAAGCGGGAGTTCCGTGAAGAGGATCGAAAGGTTCACATCGAAGCGCTGGTCCGGGTAGCCCATGAGGGTTCGGCGCTCCTTCCGTATCGCGGAAGTTTGTTTCTGCTCAACGGAAGATTGCCCGGGAGGTGGGTGGGCTGTCAAGGGGGCGCCGGGGATTCGGGCCGGGCACGGGCGGTCGTGACCGGCCACGACCGGGTCCGGACATACGGAAGCGGGGCGGACACCGCAACGGCCGTCCGCCCCGCCTCCCTTCCCGTACCGCGTTATCCGGCCGGCACCGTGTCCTGGAACGCCGTCCCCGCCGTGCGGAACGCGCTCACCCGGGCACTGACCTGCGCCGGGGTGAGGACCTGGTCCTTCACGTGCAGGACGTAGTCCACCTGCTGGTCGTACGAGCGGGGCGTCGTGCTCGTCTGCCCGGCCAGATCGATCAGCCACTGGTTGAAGTTGATCGACATTCCCCGCTCCGGCAGGTACGCCGAGCCGTGCGTGCCGAACAGTTGGCCGTCGATGTAGTACGTGATGGCGCTGTCGTCGATCGTCACGACCAGGTCGTGCCAGCCCGCGTAGCTCTGCCGGGACTCGGTGTGCGCGTTGACCGCCTCCCAGGGGTCGGGCCGGTAGGTCTCCCACGAGGTCGTGTAGAGGATGTTGCCGCTCTCGCCCCAGCCGCCGTTCGGCAGGTACTCGAAGTCGTACTCCGCGTAGTCGTCCGCCATCGGCGCCTTGAGGTCGTTGATGGTGAAGAACGTCTGGACGAGATGGTCGCCGTCCGGCCCGGACACCGGAGCGTCGTTGAACTTCACCCGGGCCGCGTAGGTGCCGTTGCGGAACTTCATCGACCGGGTCAGGATCTCGGTCTGCTTCGTCGACTCACCGCTGCCCGCGGTCGACGTCTCCAGGTTCATCACCGAGTTTCCGCTCTCGGTGGCGAACGTGACGTTCTCCGGCGCCCAGGTGGCGCCGGGCACGCCCGGTCCCCCGGAGTTGGAGCGGACACTCCAGCCGTGCGCGGCGATCTGCGGATCGGTGTGCCCGCTGTAGTCGAAGTCGTCGAACAGCGTCGGCGCACCCTCCGGCGGGTCGGTCGGGTCCGGCGGGTCGGTCGGACCGGTCGGGTCGTCGCCCTCCGGGGCCTCGCCCCATACCGTGGCCCCGCCGAGCTGTGCGGTCACCCTCGACCAGTCGCCGTACGCAGTCCGGCCCGCGTCGAACGAGTAGTCGTCGCTCTGCAGCAGGGGCTGCCAGTTCGACCGGTGGAAGCGCAGCTGCATGTCCCCCGTATCGGCGCCCGGCGCGAGCGAACCGGCGCCCGCGGTGAATCCGATCTCCAGATAGCGGTCGGCGGTGGCGGTCGGGGACGCGAGCGTGCCGAACGTCCCGGTGATGTTCGCGCAGCCCTTCACCGCCCAGGAACAGGCGAACCGGTAGGCGTCGCCCGCCGCCTCGCCCTTGAAGTAGTAGCGGACCTTGACGGTGCTGAGCTGTACGGCTCCGCCGCCGGTGTTGCGTATCTTCAGCCAGGGTTCGCTCTGGTCGGCGGTGACTCCGGACGCGCTGGTGCGGTACTGCACGGCGAGCGGTCCGTCGGCGGCGCTCGCCGACGACGGGACGGCGGCCAGCGCCGTACAGCCCAGTGCCAGCGTGGCGGCGGCTGCAGCCGCCGCACGGATCCGGCTCTTCGCAATTGACTTCATGACACCTGTTCCTCTCCGGAACGGTCGTGGGGGAGTGGTTCCTGCCGAGGTGGCGCTGTTCCTGGGGAAGCGGTCTGGAGCGACCGGGGGTTCAGGGGGCGGTGGCGGACGCCGAGCGCGTCGAGCCGTGCCGTGTGCCGGCCGAGGCGGGACAGGAATCCGGGCCAGTCGCTGCGACCGCCCGACCAGGCGCGGTCCGCGAGGGCGCACAGCCGCGGATAGGTCAGATACTCGATCTGCTCCGGCGTGCTCGCGTACTCGGTCCACAACTGGGCCTGGGTGCCCAGTACCCGGGCCGCGTCCGCGGCGTCCCAGCCGTCCGGCACCGGCCGGTTGCCGTGGACGGCCCGCAGATCGACGGGCGGACCCGGCTGGGCGGCCGGTTCGCCGGGGTCCGCGGACTGGGCGTAGTCGAGGTACGTGGCCCGGTGGTGCGCGGTGACCACCTGATGGCCGCGGCGGGCGGCCGCCAGGGCGTGGGCCGGGTCGCGCCAGGTCATCACCGTGAAGTCGGGAGGGAGCTCGGTGCCCGTCTCGGCCCAGCCCACCGGGCGCCTGCCCCGCTCGGCCAGGAAGGACCCGATCCGGCCCATGAACCAGCCGTGCAGCGCCCGGGCGTCGGTCAGCCCCTCGGCGGCGGCCCGCGCCCGCGCCGCCGGACTCGACTCCCACTCGGTGGTCGGGCACTCCTCGCCGCCGATGTGGATGTACGGGGACGGGAAGACGTCCATGACCTCCTCAAGCACCGTCCGGCAGAAGTCGAAGACCTCCTCGTGGACGCCGAACACCGTGTCGCAGACGCCCCAGCGGGTCCACACGTCCAGCCGTCGCGACGGATCGTTGCCCAGCTCGGGGTAGGCGGCGAGGGCCGCGCGCACATGGCCCGGCATCTCGATCTCGGGCACCACGCGCACCCCGCGCGCCGCCGCGTAACGGACCAGGTCGCGCAGTTCCTGCCGGGTGTACGCCCCCGAGTGCGGAATCCCGTCGAAGGACTCGTCGCCTCGCCCCGGCGGCCCGGACATCGACTGCCTCCGGTGACCGCCGATCCCGGTCAGCCGCGGGTAGGCGGCGACGGGCATCCGCCAGCCCTGGTCGTCGGTGAGGTGGAGATGGAGCGTGTTGAGCTTGTGCAGCGCCATCAGGTCCACGTACCGGCGCAGATAGGAGACCGGCTGGAAGTGCCGGGCCACGTCGAGCATCGACCCGCGCCACGGGTGTGCGGGCACGTCGCTGATCTCGACACAGGGCAGCATCCACGGCGAGTCCCGCCGCGCCGTGCCCGACAGAGCCTCGGCCGGCAGTAGCTGACGGATCGTCTGGACGCCGCAGAGCAGGCCCGGGAGCCGCGCGGCCCGCAGCAGCAGCGCGTCCGGGCCGATGGTGAGCCCGTACCCCTCCTTGCCCAGGCCGCCCAGCTGCGGGTCGAGAGCCAGCACGATGCGGCCGGTGGCGGAGGGCGCCAGGGGCAGGCCCGTGGCAGGCGCGAGCAGGGTGCGCAGCAGGTCGGCGGCGCCCTCCGCGCCGGGGTAGGCCCGCACCGAGGTGTCCTGGTCGAGGGTGAACCGGCCGGGGCGGGCCGAGACCTTGCGGGGGCGGGGTACGAGGGACTGTTCCGGGCGTGGTGCGGGCACGGGGGTGGCCTCCGGGGTTGGGATCTCGGGCGTCAGCCCTTGACGGCGCCGGCCGCGAAGCCGGAGGTGACATGGCGCTGGAGCAGCAGGAAGACGACCAGCGCGGGCAGGGCGAAGAGGGTCGAGGCGGCCATGGTGGCGCCCCAGTCGGTGCCGAAGGTGTTCTGGAACGACGACAGCCAGACCGGCAGGGTGCGGCTGTCCTGGTGCTTGATGATCAGGAAGTTGGCGTACGCGAACTCGTTCCACGCGGTGATGAAGCCGAACAGTGACGTCGCCATCAGCCCCGGCGCGAGCAGCGGCAGCGCCACCCGCCGGAAGGCACCGGTCCGGGTGCACCCGTCGACCTGCGCGGCCTCCTCCAGCTCCGGCGGAATGGTGGCGATGAAGCCGCGCAGCACCACGATCGAGAACGGCAGCGTGACCATGAAGTAGACGAGGGTGAGCGTCGGCAGCCGGTCCAGCATGTCCGTGTCGCGGGAGATGATGTAGATCGGGATGATCAGCGACTCCCAGGGCGCCATCTGGGCGATGAAGACCATGAGCATGAACTGCCGGCGCCCCTTCCACCGCATCCTGGCCACCGCGTACGCCGAGCCGATGGCGACCAGCAGCGCCAGCAGGATCGAGCTGAGCGTCACCAGGACGCTGTTGCGCCAGAACAGCTCGAACCCGTCGGCCTGCACGGCCGTGCGGAAGTGTTCGAGCGTCCAGGTGTGCGGGAAGAGCTCCGGATCGGCGGTCTGGATGTCCCGCGACGGCTTGAACGCGGTCGAGACCATCCAGTAGACGGGGAACAGGCAGACCAGGACGGTCAGTACGGCGGCGGCGTTCAGCGGGATCCGCCGGATTCTCGGGCGCAGCAGGGTCATCGGTACTCGTCCTCCTGACGGAACATCTGGCGGAAGTAGAGGACGAGCACCCCGGACATCAGGACCACGGTGAGCATCGAGGCGGCCGAGCCCAGGTCGTAGCGCTGCCCGGCGAGTGCCTTCTGCACCGCATACACGGGCAGGATCGTCGTGGCGTCGCCGGGGCCCCCGCGGGTCATCACCCAGATCTGGACGAACGCCTTGAACGTCCAGATGACTTCGAGCGAGAAGACCAGCAGGAAGATGGGCCGGAGTATCGGGAAGGTGACCGAGCGGAAGATCCGGGAGCCGGACGCCCCGTCCAGCCGCGCGGACTCGTACAGCTCCGCCGGGACCGTGGTGAGCGCCGAGTAGACGGTGATCGCCGCGAACGGCACCGACTGCCAGACGATCAGCAGGACCAGGATCGAGAAGGCGGCGGTGCCGTGCGCGAACCACGGGTAGCGGTCGAAGGAGGAGAACCCGGCATCGGCCAGCAGCCGGTTGACGATGCCGAACTCGGAGTGGAACAGCCACTGGAAGACCGTGGTGGCCGCGACCACGGGCATGGCCCAGGCCAGTACCAGTGAACTGAGCACCACCGTGCGGCCGAACCGGCCCAGCCGCTCGGTCATCAGCGCGACCAGGGTCGCGATCACCATGATCAGGGCCACGTTGACCGCCATGAACAGGAAGGTGCGCCGGACCACCTCCCAGAAGCGCGGGTCGGACAGCAGCGCCCGGTAGTTCCGCAGTCCGACGAACTCCGCGTCGCCCATGATCAGCTGGCGCAGCCGGAAGTCCTGCATCGAGATGAGAACGGCCCGAAGGAGCGGGTAGAGCAGCAGGTAGAGCATGCCGCCGACGGCGGGTGCGATCAGGGCGTACGGCCAGAGGCCGCGTGGCTCCCCGGACCGCCGCCGGCGTGGCGGTCCTGCCGTGCCGGTCGCCGGGCGGCGCAGGCGGCTGGGGGGTGCGGTCCGTTCCCGGATGACCGGCACGGCACGCCTCCTCTCGGTGTGCTGGCTGATGGGCTGGAGGGATCAGGAAGCGGTGTTCATGGCCCGGGTGATGTCCTGCGAGGCCTTGGCGGCCTCCTTCGCCGGGTCACCGCCGGTGAGGACGGCCGCCATGTAGTCCTTGACCGGGTTCTCCGCCTCGACGGCCGCCCAGCCGGGCGTGTTGGGCGTCGCGTGCCCGTTCGCCGCCCCGGCCGCCATCGCCGCGGCTCCCGGATCGGCCGCCACGGCCGAGGCGAGCGTCGTCCGGTTCGGTACGTAGCTCATGGCCACGGCCAGCTTCTTCTGCCAGGCGTCACCGGTGAGTTCCTTGACGAAGGTCAGTGCGGCCTCCTGCTTCCCGGACGCCGTGGGAATCACCAGGTCGGACCCGCCGGTGAAGACGGCACCGGGGGTGTCCGCGCTCTTGCCCGGGATCGGGAAGAATCCGAGCTTTCCCTTCAGCTCCGGGTTCTTCTCCGTGACGACCTTGGCGCCGCCCGGGGTCGAGATGACCTGGGCCACCTTCCCCTGGGCCATCACATCGGCCTGCGGCGGATCGTCCTCGTCGGAGTCCTTCGGCCCCTTGCCGAGCGCCTGGAGCCGCTCGTAGAACTCCATTCCGCGCAGCGCCTCCGGGGTGTCCAGCGCGCCCTTCCACTTCCCGCCGGACTCGGTGGCGAGGTCGCCGCCCTCGTCCCAGACGAAGCCGGCCAGCGCGTACCACATCTGCCCCGGCAGATAGATGCCCTGCGTGCCCCCCTTGTTGAGCTTGCCGGTGGCCTCGATCCACTGCTCCCGCGTCTTGATCGCGGACGCGTCGACCCCCGCCTTCTCGAACAGGTCGGTGCGGTAGATGACGACGCGGTTGGCCGCGTAGTACGGGATGCCGTACTGCTTGCCCTCGTACGCCCCGGGCTCGGCGAGCCCCTTGAGCCAGTCCTTGCCGTTCAGCTCGTCGACCTTGTCGCTCAGGTCGAGCAGGCCGCCGCTCTGCGCGAACTGCGCGACCTGGGTGTTGCCGCTCTCGATCACGTCGGGTGCGTCGTTGCTGGCCAGCGCGGCGGTGGTCTTCTCACCGATGCCGTCCCACTCCTGGATCTGCACCCGGACCTTGATCGTGGGGTGTGCGGCCTCGAAGCCCTTCACGAACTCCTTCTGGAACTCGGCGGAGACGCTGTCGCGCATCAGCCACACGTCGATGTCCGTCCGCCCGTCGGCGGACGTGCCGGCCGAATCGGGGGAGGAGCCGCAGGCACTGAGAACGGCGGCCATCACGAGCGCGGACCCACCGGCAAGCAAGCGGTACTTCACGGTTCACCTCTGGGAGACAGGACCTGACCACCTGACCAGTGAAGCCCACTGGACAGCTCACCTCTTGATGGTGGATGAAGGTGGCATAGACCAATGGGACCGTCAACCCCCTTGGTGATTACGGGGTTTCGTGATCTCGCGGAATTGTGGGCCGAGACGTTTGACTGGAGAGCGGTTACACTTCCCCTGACCAGTAGCCGAGTTGGTTCCACTGGTTGCTCAACTGGTAAGTGAGGGAAAGGTTAGGAGGGGCAGCGCATGGAAGCCGACGCATCGGGGACGGTGCTCAAACGGGAACGGGCCCGCGACGCCGTACTGGAGCTGATCGAGTCGCGCCGCCCCGGCGACGCCATCCCCTCGGAGCGCGCCCTCTGCGCCACGCTCGGCGTCTCCCGGCCCACCCTGCGCGCGGCGATCGACGAGCTGGTGGCCGCCGGGCTCCTGGTGCGCGAGCACGGCCGCGGCATGTTCGTCGCCCCCGCGAAGATCACCCAGGAGCTGATCTCGGCGGACCTCGCGCTCTCGGTCCCCCGGGCAGCCGGAACCTGGTCGAGCCGCCTGCTGGAGTTCACCACCCTCCAGGCCGGCGCCCGGGTCGGCCGCAAGCTGCGCATGTCACCCGCGGCGGACATCGTCTACGTCGCCCGGCTGCGGCTGGTCGACGGCGCCCCGATAGCGATCGAGCACCTGCACATCAGGGCCGAGCTCGTCCCCGGCCTGTCCGCCGAGGAGCTGGAGAGCGGCGACCTGTACGAGCACCTGCGCGAGCGCCACGACGTGCACGTCCACGAAGCGGTGCAGGCCATCGAACCCACCGTGGTGACCCGGGCCGAGGCCCGGCTCCTGGACGTCCCGGAACTCTCCCCGGCCCTCCTCTTCGAGCGGCTGACCTCGGACACCACCGGCTCCCCCGTGGAGTACGTGCACTCGCTCTACCGCGGCGACCGCTACCGGATCGTCTCCCGTCTGGCACTCGGTCCGGCCGCCGCCGTGGAGCCCGTGGAGGGGGGACACCATCCGGGGATCCCGCCGGGGGACTTCGCCAGACGGGACCCGATCACGTCGTCCACCCGCGGCGACATCCAGTCCGGCGACTGACCCCGATGCCACTCGCCTCCCCACCGTTGCGCCCTGCGCAATGGCCGGTGCGACTCTTGTGCGGACCATCGGGGAAGGCCACTGGGGCTGACACATCCGACGCCACCAACCCCACGAGGTGCCTCGCATGACACCCCCCACCAGCCGCCGCACCGTCCTCGGCGCACTGCTGACGGGCGGCGCCCTCGCCGCCGCCCCCACGCTGCCCCGCCGCGAAACCCGCCCCGGCCCGGCGCCGCACCCCGCGCAGCACGGGCCGCGCCGGACCGGAACGCTCTGCCTGGGCACCTACACCTCGGCCAGCCCGGGCGGCACCGGCATCGGCGTCGCCTCGTACGACACGGCAACGGGCGGCATCACCTCCCGCACCGTCGTCACCGGCGTCGAGAACCCCTCGTACCTCGCGCCGCACCCCGACGGCCGCACGCTCTACGCCGTCGACGAGCAGGAGAACGGCGGCGTCACCGCCGTCGCGCTCGCAGGCGACGGCACCTTCCGGGTGCTGGGGACACGGGACACCGGCGGCGCCGGGCCGTGCCACCTCTCGGTGCACCCGGGCGGGCGGTGGCTCCTCAGCGCCAACTACACCTCCGGCAGCGTCGCCGTGCACCCGCTCGCCGCCGACGGATCGGTGGGGGAGCGCACGGACCTGGTCGCCCACACCACGCCCGCGCCCGGACCGGGCCAGGACGGCCCCCACGCCCACCAGGTCGTCACCGCCCCCGACGGCGGCCACGTCCTCGCCGTCGACCTGGGCAACGACACGGTGTACACCTACCGGCTCGACGAGACCCACGGCACCCTGGAGCAGCTCTCGTACGCCGCACTGCGCCCCGGCGCCGGGCCGCGGCACCTCACCTTCCACCCGGACGGCCGCCACGCCTACCTGGCGTGCGAGCTCGACAACACCGTCGTCGTCTGCGGCTACGACCCCGCCACCGGCGTCCTGACACCGGGCGCTCCGCAGCCCACCGGAACGGGCGAGGGCACCAGCTATCCCGCCCAGCTCCTGGTCACCGGTGACGGCCGCTTCGCCTACCTCGCCAACCGGGGCCACAACAGCCTCACCCGGTACGCCGTCGAGGGCGGCGGGGCCACGCTGCGCCTGCTGGACACGGTGCCGGTGGGAGGCGACTTCCCCCGGCACACCGCCTTCTCCCCGGACGGGACCCTGCTCTTCGCCGCCAACCAGCGGTCAGGCACCGTCACCTCCTTCCGGGTCGACGCGGAGACCGGCGCCCTGACCCCGGCGGGGACCCCGTTCGCGGCGCCGGCCGCGGTCTGCGTGCTGCCGCTGTAGACCGTGCGGGGCCGCGCCGGTCCGTTAGGGTCGTGCCCGAGCCGCGGGTCGCCCCGGACGCGGCGCGAGCATGAGGGAGACACAGTGCGCCTGAGAGTGGAGTTCACCACCGAGCCCTTCGATCTCGACGAGGCACCGGCCCACGCGGTCGTGGCCCGCGAGGTCATCCAGTCGGCCGAGCTGGACGCGGTGGACGTCGGCCCCTTCGGCAACACGGCGGAGGGCGGCGCCGACGAGGTGCTCACCGCGGTGGACTCCCTGCTGCGCAAGGCTCTGGCATCCGGTGCCACCCGGGTCTCGCTCCAGGTCAACGTCATCGGGGAGGACCCGAAGTGACCGGGCCCGCGGACCACCCCCTCGTCAGCGCCGTCAAGCCGCTCGTCGACGCCATGGGCGCCGAGCTGCTCGGACCCGAGCAGGCCGAGGCCGACGACGTCGTACTGGCCTGGGAGGGTGTCGACGTCATAGCCGTCCGGCTGCCGCAGCTCTCCGACTCGCTGGACCACATCCTGGCCGCGATGGAGCGCCGGCACGGCAAGCCGCTGGCCGAGCTGGACCGCAGGACCAAGCAGGAGGTCGTGCGGACCCTGGAGGCACGCGGTGCCTTTTCGGTGCGGCACGGCGTCGAGACGGTGGCGGGGGCCCTGGGGGTCAGCCGTTTCACCGTCTACAACTACCTGAACAGGGAAAACGGCGCCAAGGGTGAGTAGTTGGGCCATCGGCTGCAGGTAAACGGCACATGAACGCACGGGCCGTCGTCCGGATCATCGGGCGACGGCTTTTTACATGAACGGAATTTCAACAAAGTGTTGACGTGGTGTTGTGGAGGGCGTTAGCTATCCGCAGCCCGACCGACGCACAGCGAAAGACAGCCACGGAGGCTCCCGTGACTTCGAGCTCCACGCCGGGCCTCGCCCGGTTCAACACCCTGGCGGACGACGAGGCGGCCACCGCGCTGCACGAGGTCTGCGCCAGTGCGGCCTGGGGAAGAGCGATCCTCTCCCGTCGCCCGTACGCCACCGCAGAAGCCCTGTTCTCCGCGAGCGACACCGCCACGGCGGCACTCGGCGCGCAGGACCTGGCCGACGCCATGGCCGGTCATCCGCCGATCGGCCGCCCGAAGCCCGGGGACCCGACCTCCTCCCGTGAGCAGCGGGGGATGGCCGGCGCCACCGAGGAGCTCAAGACCGAGATGCTCGAACTCAACCTGGCCTACCAGGAGCGGTTCGGACACGTCTTCCTGATCTGTGCCACCGGAGCCACCGGTGAGCAGATGCGCGACGCGGTGAAGTCCCGGATCGGGAACACGCCCGAGCAGGAACGCGCCACCGTGCGCGCCGAACTGGGCAAGATCAACCGCATCCGCCTCACCCGTCTCGTCACGGAAGACTCGTAAGAGCTCGTTACAGAAGGAGAGTGAAGGTCTTGAGCACCTTCGCCACCGCATCGGTGTCCACCCACATCCTGGACACCAGCATCGGCCGCCCCGCCGCAGCAGTCCCCGTCTCGCTCGCCGCCCGCACGGGCGGCGACGCGCAGTGGGTGGCTCTCGGCGGATCCGTGACCGATGCGGACGGGCGCTGCAAGGACCTGCCGGCCCTGCCGGAAGGCACCACCCACGTACGGCTCGACTTCGAGACCGAGCCGTACTTCACCGCCAAGAAGCAAGCCGAGGCGCAGCAGGACGCCCCCCGCGCAAGGGACAGCGGCGCGTTCTTCCCGGAGGTGGCGATCACGTTCGCCGTCGCCCCGGGCGAGCACTATCACGTACCGCTGCTGCTCAACCCGTTCGGCTACTCCGTATACCGAGGGAGCTAGCAGGCACATGCCCACGATTCTCGGCCAGAACCAGTACGGCAAAGCAGAGAACCGCGTCGTCAGGATCACGCGGGACGGCGACACCCACCACATCAAGGACCTGAACGTCTCGGTCGCCCTCTCCGGCGACATGGACGACGTGCACTACTCCGGCTCCAACGCCAACGTCCTGCCCACGGACACCACCAAGAACACGGTGTTCGCGTTCGCCAAGGAGCACGGCATCGAGTCCGCCGAGCAGTTCGGCATCCACCTCGCCCGGCACTTCGTGACCTCGCAGGAGCCCATCAAGCTCGCCCGCATCCGCATCCAGGAGTACACCTGGGAGCGGATCGCCGGCTCGGACAGCAACTCCCGGTTCATCGGGTCGGACGAGGTCAACCACTCCTTCGCCCGCAAGGGACAGGAGCTGCGCACCACGCAGGTCACCTTCGACGGCGAGAAGTGGCAGGTCATCTCCGGTCTCAGGGACCTGACCGTGATGAACTCGACCAACTCCGAGTTCTGGGGCTACGTCAAGGACAAGTACACGACGCTCAAGGAGGCGTACGACCGCATCCTGTGCACCGACGTCGCCGCCGCCTGGCGCTACAACTGGACCAGCGACGCCGACCGGATGCCCCACTGGGAGAAGTCGTACGCGCAGGCCAGGAAGCACATCCTGCAGGCCTTCGCCGAGACGTACTCCCTCTCCCTCCAGCAGACCCTCTACCAGATGGGTTCGCGGGTCATCAACAGCCGCAGCGAGATCGACGAGATCCGCTTCTCGCTGCCGAACAACCATCACTTCCTGGTGGACCTGGAGCCGTTCGGCCTGAAGAACGACAACGAGGTCTACTTCGCGGCCGACCGCCCGTACGGGCTCATCGAGGCCACCGTGCTGCGCGACGGCGTCGAGCCGCAGATCCCGTTGGACATGACCAACCTCTGACGCGGCGGCGCGCCGGTTCCCGTCCGTCCACGTCGGACGGGACCGGCCGGCCCGACACGTCCACACCATCTCGGCACCCACAGCCGCACGGCTGTGGCACTCAAATCCTCCTGGGGTTCTGCCGTGCCCGCACCACTGACGAGAGAAGGAAGCACCATGGCAGCACCGGCAGCGTCCGACCGAGTGGAACGCATCGTCATCGAGAACTGCTCGATCGCGACCGTCGACGCCGACGACACCGAGTACGCCTCGGGCCATGTCGTCGTCGCGGGCAACCGCATCGAGTCCGTCGGCGCCGGCCGGGCACCGCAGGGCCTGGAGCACGTCGTCCGCAGGATCGACGGCATCGGGCACCTCGTCACGCCCGGTCTGATCAACACGCACCACCACTTCTACCAGTGGATCACCCGTGGCCTGGCCACCGATCACAACCTCTTCGACTGGCTGGTCGCGCTGTACCCGACCTGGGCGCGCATCGACGAGCCGATGGCCCGCACCGCCGCGCAGGGCTCGATCGCCATGATGGCCCGCGGCGGTGTCACCACCGCCATGGACCACCACTACGTCTACCCGAAGGGCTCCGGCGACCTGTCCGGCGCGATCATCGGTGCCGCCCGCGACATGGGCGTACGGTTCACACTCGCCCGCGGCTCCATGGACCGCAGCGAGAAGGACGGCGGACTGCCGCCGGACTTCGCAGTGGAGACCCTCGAAGGCGCACTCGCCGCCACCGAGGCGACCATCGACGCACACCACGACGCCTCCTTCGACGCGATGACCCGGATCGCCGTCGCACCCTGTTCCCCCTTCTCCGTGTCCACCGAACTGATGCGTGAGGGCGCCGGCCTGGCCCGCCGTCGCGGAGTACGGCTGCACACCCACGGCTCGGAGACCGTGGAGGAGGAGAAGTTCTGCCACGAGCTGTTCGGCATGGGCCCGACCGACTACTTCGAGTCGACCGGCTGGCTCGGAGCCGACGTGTGGATGGCGCACTGCGTCCACATGAACGACTCCGACATCGCCGCGTTCGCCCGCACCGGCACCGGCGTCGCGCACTGCCCGTCCTCCAACGCCCGCCTCGCCGCAGGAATCGCCCGGGTCCCCGACATGCTCGCCGCGGGCGTCCCGGTCGGCCTCGGCGTCGACGGCACCGCCTCCAACGAGTCCGGCGAACTCCACACCGAACTGCGCAACGCCCTCCTCATCAACCGCCTCGGCCCGCACCGCGAACGCGCCCTGAATGCCCGTCAGGCACTGCGCCTGGGTACGTACGGCGGCGCCCAGGTCCTCGGCCGCGCGGACCAGATCGGCTCCCTGGAGCCCGGCAAGCTCGCCGACCTGGTGCTCTGGAAGCTGGACACCCTGGCCCACGCCTCGATCGCCGACCCGGTGACGGCCCTGGTCTTCGGCGCAGCCGCCCCCGTCACCCTCTCGCTCGTCAACGGCAAGCCGGTCGTCGAGTCCAACCGCCTCGTCACCGCGGACGAGGACGCCATCGCCCGCGCCACCCGCGACGAGGCCCGCCGCCTCGCGCAGATCGCCGCCGGAGCCTGAGAGGCCACCGGCCGGCACCCCCTGTACAGGTCGGCCGAGGGGGACGGCCCTCGGCCGGCCGCCGTGGACCCGAGCGGGGTCCACGGCAACCGGTGCGGGAGACGCGCACCGAGACGTACGCGCCTCCCGCACCGGTGAACCAAGCTGCCCGCACCAGCTGCACGACCTGCCCCACCTGCACCTACGCACCACACGGGGCCCGGTCCGGCGGACACTTCCGGCACATGTCCCGGCGACCGGCCCCGGCACCACCTCCCTGATACCCACGTCGTCCCAGACGTGTACCCGACCGGAGGAACCGCCGTGGCAGCTACGCCCAGGTTTCGCAACGACGCAAGTGCAGCCCCCGCCCCCGACGGTGAGCCGGCAACGGCCCCGTCCGACCGGAAGCATCCGGTCGACGAGACGCTCCCCCCACTGAAGATGTTCACCAGCGGCCTCCAGCACGTGGCCGCGATGTACGCGGGCGTGGTGGCCCCGCCCATGATCGTGGGACCCGCCGTGGGCCTCACCGCCAAGGAGACCGCCTTCCTGATGGGGGCGAGCCTGTTCACCGCGGGGATAGCCACCCTGCTCCAGACGCTCGGCTTCTGGCGGATAGGCGCCCGGCTGCCGTTCGTCAACGGCGTCTCGTTCGCCGGGGTGACGCCGATGGTGGCGATCGGCAAGGACCGCGGACACGACGGCATAGCCGTGATCTTCGGCGCGATCATCGTCGCCGGCCTCCTCGGCTTCGTACTCGCCCCCTATTTCTGCAAACTGGTCCGCTTCTTCCCGCCCGTCGTCACCGGCACGGTCATCACCCTGATCGGCATCTCGCTGCTGCCGGTCGCCTTCAACTGGTCCCAGGGCGGCAACGCCACGGCCGACGACTACGGTTCCACCACCAACATCACGATGGCGGCGGTCACCCTGGTGATCGTTCTCGCCCTGCGGAAGCTGCTGCGCGGATTCCTCCAGCAGATCGCGATCCTGCTCGGCCTCGTCGTCGGCACCGTCATCGCGATCCCGGTCGGCATCACCGACTTCGGCGCCATCAAGGACGCCGATGTCGTCGGCTTCCCCACCCCGTTCCACTTCGGGGCACCGCAGTTCGAGATCGCGGCGATCGTCTCCATGTGCATCGTGATGCTGGTCTGCATGACCGAGTCGACCGCGGACATGCTGGCCCTCGGCAAGATCGTCGGCCGTCCGGCGGACGAGCGGACCATCGAGGGCGGTCTGCGCGCCGACACCCTGGGCAGTGCCGTCAGCCCGCTGTTCAACGGCTTCATGTGCAGCGCCTTCGCCCAGAACATCGGACTGGTCGCGATGACGAAGGTCCGCAGCCGCTTCGTCGTCGCCGCGGGCGGCGGCATCCTCATCCTGCTCGGCCTGTGCCCGGTGGCCGCGTCCGTCATCGCGCTGGTGCCGCTGCCGGTCCTGGGCGGCGCGGGCATAGTGCTCTTCGGCTCGGTCGCGGCGAGCGGCATCCAGACGCTGGCCACCGCCGCGCTGGAGAAGGGCGAGAACGCGCTGATCGTGGCGGCGGCCGTCGGCGTCGGGCTGATACCGATCGCGGCGCCGGAGTTCTACCACGCCTTCCCGAAGGACCTCCTGGTCGTCCTCGACTCGGGGATCTCGACCGGATGCGTCGTGGCGATCGTCCTCAACCTGGCCTTCAACCACCTGGGCCGGAAGCCGGACACCGAGGCCGAACCGGATGCCCTGGACCGCGAATCGGTCAACGCCCTGCCGGTGGCCGTGCACTGACGTTCCGTCAAAGTGCTGTGGCGCGTACGGTTCCGCCCTCGGGGGCGGCCGTACGCGCCACAGTCGACATCTGCCCGGGTGCGTCAGCCGATGTGGAAGCTGTCGCCGTACACCTTCCAGTCGAGCGGCGGATCCAGGTTCAGATTGCCTTCGTCCAGGAAGACCCGCTGAGCGGTGTCCACCCGGCTGGTGTCCGAGTGGGCCTCCTCCTGCTGCATGGCCCAGACCCGCGCGTCCAGGAAGGCGTTGAGGTAGGTGACCTCGTTGCCGCCCTGGGCCGGCGGCTTCGCCTTCGCGAGAGCGCGCTTGCGGATGGAGCCGAAGCTCGTGCTGTCGCCGCCGTCGCCGTGCATCACGATGGCGTCGTAGTAGGCGAACTGGCCGAGCGTGCCCAGCCCGTCGCTCCTGCCCCGGCCGACCGCCGGGTCGAAGTACACCCGGTCGCGCTCGTCGTTCTGTGCCTGCTGGAACGCCGGATCCCCGGCAGCCGTCTCCCAGGCCTCGCTGAAGCCGGGGTCGAGGCCCTCGTGCGAATCGGTGCCGTCCACGTCACGCAGGGCCGGCAGGTACTCCGCGAGGACGTTGTCCGGCTCCCGCTCGGTGTACAGCTCCACCAGGTCGAGCATGTCGCCGGTGCCGGAACAGAAGCCGATGATGCCCGCCGTGTAGCCGCGGCCGTCGTCGATGTCCTCGATGTAGCCGTACTGGCCCTTCCAGTCCAGTGAGGAGTTCTCGGCGCTGGAGACCAGCTGCATGGCGATGTCCTTCTTCGCCGGATCGTCGAGCCCGGTCGCGGCTGCCTCCTGTTGGTGAACCGCCGTGGGGGCGGAATCGGTGCCGGCGAAGGCCGTGGCGGGTATCGCCGTGAGGGTCAGGCCGAGCGCGACGAGTGCGACGCGCACGGATCGGTTGTTGCGACGTGCGGTGCGCTTGTGGGGAGCGTGCACCAGTCCTCCAGGGGAGTTCGTCGTTCCGATGGTTCTGTTAGGAAGCTTTCCTATCAGAGTCGAACGATGGTCGTACACCCCTTCGACGCCGGTGAGTTGGGCGAGTCCCGGAAGCGCGAAGGCCCCGCACCGGGCGCCGGGGCGGCCGGTGCGGGGCGGCGGAACTCCGGTTCAGCAGTCCAGATAGGCCACGTGGATCCAGACGCCGGTGGGTCCGCCCCACAGGTCACCCATCACCCAGTTGCCCTGCTGGCCGCGGTAGTCGAGGTTCTGTCCCCGGTTCACCTGGCCCAGGACGGGGTAGTCCGTCCCGGGTCCGCCGCGGAAGTTCACCCCGTTGTCGTTGACCGTGCAGACCTGGGCCGGTGCCGCCTTGACGCTGTGCGCGGCGGTCGTGCCCGGGGCGGCCTGGGCGGCGGGCGAGACGGCCAGGCCCAGACCGGCGGTCAGCACGGCCGCGGCCAGCAGAATCTTCTTCATCATGTCGCAAGCTCCTCGATGATCCGGCCCACGAGGCGTGTGCCGTCCGCTCGCCCCAACGGGCGGGCCGGCCCTGCGGACACGGCCGGGCGCGGACGGTCCCCCGGAAGTGAAAGCGCAGGTCACGCGTGGTGCGCACCGGCGCACACAGAACCTGGGGTCAACGCTTCGCGCGCCCGTCGATCATGGGTTTACGAGCCGTCCGGATCCTTGATCAGATAGCTGTCGTCGTACACCTTCCACCGCAGCGGTGTCTCCAGACCGAACCTGCCCTGGCGCACGAACACCCGCTGCGCCGTCTCGACCCGGCTGGTGTCGGTGTGCGAGGGCTCCTTGCGGATCGCCGCGACCCGGGCGTCGAGGAAGGCGTCGAGGTACGCAGCTTCGTCGCCCCCCTCCGCAGGGGAGGCGTCCGCGGCGAGGGCCTGGCGGCGGATCGTACGGAACCCGACGGTGCCCTCCGTGTCACCGGCCCCGTGCATCACATAGGCGTCGTAGTAGATGAACTGGCCCAGCGCGCCGAGCCCGTCCTCCTTCGCCTGACTGACCGCGGGGTCGAAGTACGACCGGTCCCGCTCGGTGTCCTGGGCCGCGCGGAACGCCGCGTCACCGCCGGCCGCGGCCCATGCCTCGGTGAACGGCCGGCCGAGACCCGTGTGTGCGTCGGTCCCCTCGACCTCCCGCAGGGCGGGCAGGAACCGTTCCAGCGGATTTCCGGGCCGGGCCTTCGCGTACCGCTCGACCACGTTTCGCATGTCGCCGGTCCCGGAGCAGAAGCCGATGATGCCCGCCGTGTACCCGCGCCCGTCGCCGATGTCCTGGATGTACGTGTACTGGGCCTTCCAGTCCAGGGTCGAGTTCTCGGCGCTGGAGACCAGCTGCATGGCGATGTCCTTCTTCGCCGGATCGTCGAGCCCGGCACCGGCGGCCCCCTTGCCGGACGAGGTGCCGGTCCCCGCCCCCGTGCAGCCGGTCAGCATGGCGACTGCCATGGCGAGGGCGGCGAGGGGGCTGACCAGGGAACGCGGGGTGAGCTTCACTGTCCCAGCCTGCCAGGCCGGGGGAGTGATCTTCCCTCATTCGGCTGTAGCGTCAGGGGTATGGATGATCAGTCTGTTGTGGATGTCGGCGGTGTACGTCTGGCGTACCGGACCTGGGGAGACCCGTTCGGCTCGCCCGTCGTGCTGCTGCACGATCTCGCCGATTCCGCCGCGAGCTGGGAGGCGGCCGGGAGCCTGCTCGGTCAGGAATGGCGGGTGTACGCCCTGGACCTGCGCGGCCACGGGGAGAGCGACTGGCCGGACGAGTACGACTTCGAGCTGATGCTCGACGACCTCTTCGGCTTCCTCGAGGCGTGCAGTCTCGACCGTGTCGGCCTGGTCGGCCACGGCATGGGCGGTGTCGTCGCGCATCTGTTCGCCCAGATGCACGCGGACCGGGTGGAGCGCCTGGTGCTGGTGGAGACCCCGCCGCCCTTCCCGGGGGCGGCCGGCCCCGACGTCCAGCCCGACGGGCCGGCCGACTACGACGAGGCCGTGCTCCCGGCCGTACGGAACCAGCTGGCCGACCCCGACCCGGCGTGGGAGGAGGGCCTCGGCGAGATCGTCGCCCCGACGCTCATGCTCGCCGGCGGCCCCGCCAGCACCATGCCGCAGGAGCGGCTGCAGGACATGGCGACGTTGATCCCGGACTGTCATCTGATCACCCTCGGTGGCGGCCACCAGGTGCACCGGGTCCACGCCGACCAGGTCGCTCAGCAGATCACGGAGTTCTTCACCAGCTGACGCGTGGCAGTGGCCCCCGGACTCAGCCCTCGGGCTGCCAGTCCGGGCGCCGCCCACTGCGGGCGACCGCCCGGTCCACCAGGGGTGCGTCGTCCGGGACCGGGACCGGCGGGCCGAACGGGGCGGTGTCCGGCGGGTTGTCCCCGAGGTCGGCCAGCAGTGCCATCGAGGTCCGCAGATGCGCCTCCTCGGCCCGGTACGGCTGCCCGGTCGACCTCGCCAGGTCCCAGCCGTGCAGCACCAGCTCGTTGAGCGCGACCATGCCGGCCACCTCACCCGGCAGGTCCACGCTGCCCGCCCGGGTCATGCCCTGCCAGGCGTCGGGGGAGCGCCAGGCCGCCACCATCTCGTCGAGGGCCACGGGCAGCGTGCTGCGCCACCCGTCCGCCAGCAGCCCCGACTCCACGGAGGGCGCCGTGTCGGTCGTCGCGCCCAGCTCCTTGCGCGCGGCATCGCGAAACGCCACGGCCAGTCCCTCGACGTGGGCGAGCAGCGCGCCCACCGTGACATCGGGGCACGGGGTCGGCCCGGCCAGTCGGGCGTCGTCGATGGCGTCGAGCATCCCGGCGATCTGCCGGGCCGCGGGTTCGAGGTCGAGGCGGGGTGCGGAGTTCGTCTGCGTATCCATACCTGTGCAGACTGCCCGGACACCCCGGACTCATCGCTCGGCGCACCACGTGTCCCCGCAGAATGATCCGGCCGGGCGGACCGGGTACCGCCGGACCGGCGATCGGATCGGTGGCGTGCGCGACGAGGCCCGCCCGGGCGCCGTCCGCGGCTCCCGGCGCGACGCCTCGTACGGGCGGCGCCTCGTACGCGCGGCGTCCGACGGCGTACCTCGGGTGGCGCAAACCGCGGTGCACACCGGCACATTGCGGAAGGTTCCGCTCCGTCCCCTTGTCGGCAGCCCCCACACCATGCGATACAGGTCTGGACCATTGCTGTCGGATGGAAGGCACCACCGTGCAACGCCCCCACGCAACAGCCGCGTTGGCCTGCTCCGCCGCCCTGCTCCTCGCCACGCTCACCGCCTGCGGATCGGAGGCCGAGGCGGACACCGGGAAACCGACCGCACCCCATGGGGTGACCGCCCAGGCGAGCAGCGCCACTTCCGCGCACGTGATGTGGGAGCCCGCCACGGACGACAGGGCCGTCACCGGCTACGAGGTCTACCGGCAGGGCAGGAAGGTCAAGTCCGTTCCGGCGGCCAAGGTGATGACCGACGTCGACGGGCTGACCGCCTCGACCGCCTACACGTTCACCGTCCGCGCCCGGGACGCCGCCGGGAATCTCTCCGCGCCGAGCACCGCCGCGGCCGTCACCACCCCCGCGCCGACCCCCGCCGACCACGAGGCCCCCACCCGGCCGGTGGAACTGCGCGGCAAGGCCGACGGCAGCAGGGCCGCGACCCTGTCCTGGGGCGGCTCCACGGACGATGTCGGCGTCACCTCGTACGACATCTACCAGGAGGGATCCCGCATCCACAGCGTGCCCGGCACGCGGACCACCGCCCGGCTGACCGGGCTGCGCCCCGGCACCGTCTACACCTTCACGGTCCGCGCCCGCGACGCGTCCGACACGTCGTCGTCCGACAGCAACACCTTCGACCTCACCACCGCGACCGCCCCCGGAGCGCCCGCCAGTACCGCCCCCACGGACCTGCGGATCACCAGCACTGCCCAGGGCGCGGAGTACGCCGTGGACCTCGACTGGAAGCAGCCGGAGACCGGCGGAGAGATACCCGCCTACCAGCTCTATCTGGACGGCCGGCTCACCACCACGATCGTCTGGGGCGGCGAACCGCCCGTGGGCCGGGCGAGCTACCGGCTCACCGTCGGCGAGCCCCGCGGCACCCGCCACTCGATGAAGATCCGCGCCAGACTCCCCGACGGGAAGTGGGGCGACTTCTCGGCGGCGCGCACCGTGGTGCTCGGCGGCTGACCGGTCACGGCGCGTGCGGCTATGCGGAGTCGCGGATCACCAGTGACGTCGGGAGTATCACTGCCGCGGTGTCCTCGCCGGCCATCTGGGTGAGCAGCATGCGGACCATCTCGGCGCTGATGCGGTCCCAGGGCTGGCGGATCGTGGTCAGTGCCGGACTGACGGCCGTGGCTGCGGGGGAGTCGTCGAAACCGCCGACCGCGATGTCGTCCGGGACGGTGCGGCCGGCCTGCTGGAGGGTGAAGATGACCCCCTGGGCCATGAGGTCGGATGCGACGAACACGGCATCCATGTCCGGTGCCCGGTCGAGGAGGCGGCGGGCCGCCTCCTCGCCGCCGGCGCGCCGGTAGTCGCCCTCCGCCACCAGCGCCGGATCGTAGGGCACGCCCGCGCTGTCGAGCACCTCGCGGTAGCCGGCCAGGCGCTCGGTGCCGCCCGGGGTGTCGAGCGGACCGGTGATCATGCCGATGCGGCGGCGGCCGGCCGTGAGGAGGTACCGGACCATCTCGCGGGCCCCGTCACGGTCGTCGGCCGCCACATAACTGACCTTGGATCCCAGCCCGAGCGGTTTGCCGCAGGCGACCAGGGGGATTCCGGCGTCGCGCAGCTCCACGGCCACCGGGTCGCCGCTGTGGCTGGAGACCAGCAGGACGCCGTCGACGTGGCCCGAGGTGATGTAGCGGGTCAGCCGGCGCCGGTCGTCCTTGGCGGAGGCGAGCATCAGCAGCAACGGGATGTCGTGCCGGGCGAGGTGCTCCGTGCAGCCGCGCAGCAGCACGTTGAAGTTGGGGTCCTCGAAGAACTTCTCCTGCGGCTCGGTCAGAAGGAAGGCCACCGAGTCCGAACGGCCGGTGCTCAGGCTGCGGGCATGCCGGTTGACCACGTACCCGGTCTTCTTGATGGCGGCCTCCACCGCCGTGCGGGCGGCGGGTGAGACGTAGTGGCCCCCGTTCAGGAAGCGGGAGACGGTTCCTCGC
Organism: Streptomyces sp. NPDC002809; assembly: GCF_040295435.1. NCBI lineage: Bacteria > Bacillati > Actinomycetota > Actinomycetes > Kitasatosporales > Streptomycetaceae > Streptomyces > Streptomyces sp. NPDC002809. The sequence continues at coordinate 13,733 of NZ_JBEOVJ010000042.1, read as the reverse complement.
GAGATGCCCGCCTCACGTGCCACGTCGTGGATGGTGGGAGGCTTGCGTCGGTCGTTCGCGCTGGGGGTCATGTTCCTCGATTGTGCCGGGTGGTACGGACGGGCTCGGTGGCCGGGCCGGGCGGTCAGGCCTTGACCGAGCCGCTCAGCAGATCCAGCGACCAGTACCGCTGGATCACCAGGAAGAGTCCGATCAGCGGGAGGACCGCCAGCAGGCAGCCGGTGATGACCAGAGTGTAGAGCGCGGGCTGGGAGGCGCCCTGGGAGAGCAGGGTGTACAGCCCGAGCGTGAGCGGGAACTTCGTGTCGTCGGCCAGCATTACGTACGGGAGCAGGAAGTTGTTCCAGATTCCGACGAACTGGAAGAGGAAGACCGTGATCAGGCCGGGCATCATCATCGGCACGGCGATGCGGGAGAAGATCCGCCATTCGCTCGCCCCGTCCATGCGGGCGGCCTCGAGGAGCTCGCCGGGCACCGCGGCCGACGCGTAGATCCTCACCAGATAGACGCCGTACGGCGAGAGGATCGACGGCAGCAGCATCGACCAGTACGAGTCGGCCAGGCCCATCTTGGACAGCAGCAGGTACTGAGGGACGGTCAGGACGATGCCGGGCACCAGGACGCCCGCCAGGATCGTCTTGAACACGAACTCCCGCCCACGGAAGGCGAACCGGCCCAGCGCGTAGCCGCCCGCGGCCGAGACGGCCGCCGAGAGCAGGGCCCCGAGGCCGGCGTAGAAGGCGGAGTTCGCCATCCACTGCCAGTAGATGCCGTCGCGGTACGCGGTCAGGTCGCTCAGGTTGTCGAGGAAACCGCTGCCGGGGGCGAAGGTGAACGTGCTGAACAGCTCGTCCCGGCTCTTCGTCGCCGCCATGACCACCCAGATCACGGGGATCAGGCAGTACAGGGCCCCGAGCGCCAGGACGATCGTGGGAATCCAGGCGGTGCGCCGTGGGCCGCGGGAGGTCCGGTCCCCGGGCGTGCTGCTGAGGGTGAGGGCGGTCATGCCTGGTCCTCCCGGGTGAAGCGGTCGGAGACGCGCAGGAGAGTGAAGGAGAGCGCGAAGGTGGCCAGTGCGAGGACGACCGCGGTGGCGGAGGCCCCGTACATGTCGGCCTTGCCGAACGCGCTGTCGTAGATGGCCATCAGGGGGCTCCAGGTGTTGGGGACGCCGTTGGTGAGGGGCTGGAGCGTCTTGGGTTCGCTGAACACCTGGAGGGTGGCGATCACCGAGAAGAAGAAGGTGAGGACCAGGGAGGGCAGCACCATCGGGATCTTGATGCGCAGGGCGATCTGGAGGCTGGAGGCGCCGTCGAGACGGGCGGCCTCGTAGACCTCCTGGGGGATCGCGCGCAGTGCCGTGTAGATCACGATCATGTTGAAGCCCGTGCCGCCCCACACCGCGATGTTGGCGAAGGAGAAGTACAGGTTGGTTCCGTCGAACAGGTCCGGCGCCGTCACGCCGAACTTGTCGAGGACGTACACGAACGGGCTGACGGCTGGCAGGTAGAGGAAGCCCCACAGCAGTGCGGCGATGACGCCGGGCACCGCGTACGGCAGGAAGATCATGAGCCGGGAGAAGGGGCCGCCGCGGACCTTCTCGGTGTCGAGCATCAGGGCGAAGACCAGGGCGAGACCGAGCATGGTCGGGATGACGATCATGCCGTAGCCCAGAGCGCGCAGGACGCTGTGGCCGAATTCGGAGTTGTGGAGCACGGCGGTGTAGTTGGACAGCCCGCTCCAGACCTCGGAGCGGCTTCCGGAACCGAGGCCGAGGCCCTTGACCTGGACCTTGTGGAGGCTGAGCCAGATCGCGTAGCCGATGGGCACGATGGTGAAGACGGCGAACAGGACCAGCGTCGGCACCAGGAAGAAGTAGGGCGCGGTGCGGCCGGGGCGGCGGACGCGGCGGGGCGCGGCGGGCCCGGCCGCCCGGGGCGCGACCCGCGTACGGGTCGCGCCCCGGGACGGAGCGGTGGTCATGCCTCGGTCACCTCGAAGCCCTGCTTCTTCATGTCGGCGAAGGACTTGTCCTGCATGGCGTCGACCGCGGTGAGGAACTGCGCGCTCTTCCTCGCCTTGGTGGCCTTGCCGAAGCCGTCGTTGAAGGCGCCGTAGGCGGTCTGTACGTTCGGGCCCCAGGCGGACGCGGCGGTGGTCGCCGAGATCTCGGCGGCCGTGTCGTAGAAGTCCGCCTGGTTCGGGAAGAACGCGGGCGTGCTGAGCACCTCGCCGGACTGGCCCTTCGTGGCCGCCGGGTAGATGCCGGCCTCCTTGACCAGGGCGGCCAGCGCCTCCGGGTCGGTGTTCAGCCAGCGCGCGAACTCGGCGGCCGCCTCCGTGTGGTCGGAGTCCGTGGAGACACCGGTGGAGGAGCCGCCCCAACTGCCGGTGGCCTTGGCGCCCTCGCCCCACTGCGGCAACGGTGCCATGCGCCACTTGCCCTTGGTGTCGGGGGCCGAGCTGACCAGGACACCGGGCGCCCACACGGCGGAGACCCAGGCGAGGTGGGTGCCCGTGTTCAGTGCCTTGTTCCACGCCGGGGTGTACATCGGCTGGTTGTCGATCACGCCCTCCTGGACCAGCCCGCCCCAGAACTCGGCGACCTTCTTGGTGGCGGTGTCGTCGATGCCGACCGTCCACTTGCTGCCGTTCACCGTCCACCACTGGGCGCCGGCCTGCTGGGCGAGGCCCGCGAACAGGCCCGGGTCGTTGGAGGAGAAGGTGGTCAGGTAGGCGTCGGGGACGGCCTTCCTGGCGGCGCGCGCGGTCTCGGCGAACTCGTCCCAGGTCCCGGGGACCTTCAGGCCGTGCTCCTTGAACAGGTCCTCGCGGTAGTAGAACATCAGCGGCCCGGAGTCCTGCGGGATCGCGTAGAGCGCGTCGGTCCCGAGTGTGGTCATGGCCCATGTGCCCTCGGAGAACTCCGACTTGGCGTCCTTGGCGTACTTGGAGATGTCGGCGAGGACGTCGTTGGAGACCAGCGTCGGCAGGGCCTGGTACTCGACCTGGATCAGGTCGGGGGCGTTGCCTGCCTTCTTGGCGGTGATCAGCTTGGAGACGATCTCGCCGCCGCCGGCCTGCTTGGAGACGGTGACCGTGATGTCGGGGTTCTTCTTGTTCCAGATGGCCGCGACCTTCTCCATGCCGGGGGCCCACGACCAGTAGGTCAGCTCGACCGGGCCGCTGCTCTTGCCGGAGCCGTCGTCGGAAGGGCCGCAGGCGGCGAGGGTGCTGGTCAGCCCGAGGCTCAGGGCCCCGGCGAGCATCGTCCGCCTGCTGAGCTGGCGACGGTGGATCGACATCTTCTTCTCCCCTGACTGAGAACGAGCCGGCCTCGGAACGTCCCGCCCGTGCGGCAACCGCCGTGGGGGGACGGGGCTGCGGGCAGGTGACCGATGGGCTGTGCGCGAGGGCCGCGGGCTCTGTGATCGTGCACAGTAGAAAATTGTTTCGGTCTCTTGTCAATGGATGAAACCTGGGGTTACCTACTCGTTGCTCGGGTGTGTCCTTCCCGAAGAAGCCTGTGCACGCTCACAGAATCGCTGCATCACCTCGTCTAATTTGCTGGGAGTCAACGCATGTCCCCCTCCGCTCGACGCGCTCTTTCGCCACTCGCCTACGGGGGTGACTACAACCCCGAGCAGTGGCCACGGGAGGTGTGGGAGGAAGACATGCGACTGATGCGGGAGGCCGGTGTCACCCTCGTCTCCCTCGGCATCTTCAGCTGGGCCCGGATCGAGCCGCGGCCCGGCACCTACGACTGGGAGTGGCTCGACACGATCGTCGGCATGCTCCATGACGCCGGGATCCGGATCGACCTGGCCACCCCCACGGTGGTGCCGCCCGCCTGGTTCTACCGGGCGCACCCCGAGGCGCTGCCGGTCACCCGCGACGGCGCCCGCCTCGCCTTCGGTTCACGTGGCGCCATCTGCCACTCCAACGCCGACTACCGGGCCGCCGCCGCACAGATCACCACCAGGATCGCCGAGCGCTACGGCGACCACCCCGCCGTCGCCCTGTGGCACGTCCACAACGAGTACGGCGCCCCCGTCCTGACCTGCTACTGCGACAACTGCGCCGCCGCCTTCCGTGCCTGGCTGCAGGACCGCCACGGAAGTCTCGACGCACTCAACGAGGCCTGGGGCACCACCTTCTGGGGCCAGCTCTACGGTGACTGGGACGAGATCACTCCGCCCCGCACCACCCCCACCGTCTGCAATCCGGCGCAGCAGCTGGACTTCCAGCGCTTCGCCGACGCCCAGGCCCGCGCCAACTTCTGTGCCGAGCGCGACATCCTGCACCGCCTGTCACCCGGAGTGCCCGTCACCACCAACTTCATGGTCGCGCCCAGCCAGTGCGAGGGCGTCGACTACTGGGCCTGGGGCGCGGAGGTGGACCTGGTGTCCAACGACCACTACCTGGTCACCGACGGGCGCCGTACCCACGTCAACCTGGCCCTCACCGCGGACCTGACCCGTTCCGTCGCGGGCGGCGCCCCCTGGCTGATCCTCGAGCACTCCACCTCGGGCGTCAGCTGGCAGCAGCACAACCCGGCCAAGGCGCCCGGCGAAATGGCCCGCAACTCCCTCGGCCACGTCGCCCGCGGCTCCGAGGGCGCCATGTTCTTCCAGTGGCGGCAGTCCCGCAGCGGCGCGGAGAAGTTCCACTCGGCGATGCTGCCGCACGGCGGCACCGGCACCCGCGTCTGGCGGGAGGTGGCCGACCTGGGCCGCCGCGTCGGGGACCTGGCCGGCCTGCGCTCCACCCGGACCCGCGCGGACGTGGCCATGGTCTGGTCGTGGGAGTCCTGGTGGGCGCAGAAACTGGAGTGGCGTCCCAGCCAGGACCTGGACGCCCGGGAACGCCTCGACGCCTTCTACGAGGCGCTGTACGACCGGAACCTCACCGTCGACTTCTTCCCGCCGAGCGGACTGGGCGACCTGGACCCCGAGCGCTACCCGCTGCTCGTCGTCCCCCAGCTGTACGCGGCACCCGCCGGCATCGCCGCCGATCTGGAGCGGTACGTCTCACGCGGCGGCACCCTGCTGGTCTCCTTCTTCTCCGGCATCGTCGACGAGAACGACACCGTGCACCCCGGCCCCGTCCCGGGGGCGCTGCGCGACGTACTGGGCCTGACCGTCGAGGAGTTCGACGCCCTGCTGCCGGGCCGGAAGCTCACCGTCAGCGCTGGTCCGGACACGACGTTCGAGGCGGACCTCTGGTCCGAGTTCGTCGTCCCGAACGACCCGGACGGCTGCGAGACCGTCGCCACGTTCGCCGACGGCCGCGCCGCCGGACACCCCGCCCTCACCCGGCACGCGCTCGGCGACGGTGCCGCCTGGTACCTGGCCACCCGGCTGACTGGCGCGGACCTGGCGGCCGTGGTGGACCTGGCCGTGTCCGATGCGGGCATCGCCCCTGCCGGACTGCCCCACGACGTCGAACTCGTCGTACGCGAAGGCGAGTCGGGCACGTTCCGCTTCGCCATCAACCACACGGATGCCGAGGTCAAGGTGGTCCTGCCGGACGGGACCTGTGCCGCCGTCGCCGCCGGCGCGGTCGAGGTGTTCCGCGACCCGCGCTGAGGACCGGGCGGCCCCGCCCTCCTCTCCCCGCTTCCCGTTCTCCGTCATCTCAGCAGAGCCCGATTCACTGTGAAGGGACCTCGAAATGCGCAGACGCAGCCTTCTCGCCGCCGGAGCAGCCGGCGCCGCGGCGATGGCCGTACCCGCCCTGGGTGCCGCCCCCGCCTTCGCGACCGGTTCCCCGGGCCCGGCGCACCGCCGCCTGGAGATCCGTGGCCTGGACATCTCCTCGCTGCCCAAGAACGAGGATCTCGGCGCCGTCTACCGCCGTGCCGACGGCCGCCGCGCCGACCTGATCGACATCCTCGCCGACGCGGGCATCACCCACGCCCGGCTGAAGGTCTGGGTCAACCCGGCCGACGGCTACAACAACAAGGCGAGGATCCTCCCGCTGGCCCGCCGTCTGAAGCGGGCGGGCATCGCGATCTGGGCCGACTTCCACTACTCCGACACCTGGGCCGATCCCGCGCACCAGCCCAAGCCCGCCGCCTGGACCGGACTGGACGCGGCCGGCCTCACCCGTGCCGTCCACGAGCACACCGCCGACGTCCTCGGCGCGCTCAAGCGCCAGGGCACCCCCGCGGACCTGGTGCAGATCGGCAACGAGATCAACGGCGGCATGCTCTGGCCGGAAGGCGACTGGGAGCACTGGGACAACCTCGCCGCCTTCCTCAAGGCGGGTCTGCGCGCAGCGAAGGACACCACGCCGCGCATCCGTACGATCCTGCACCTGGCCAACGGCGGCGACAACGGCCTGTACCAGTGGTGGTTCGACAACGCCGTCTCGCGCGGCGTCGACTTCGACATCATCGGCCTCTCGTACTACCCCTTCTGGCACGGCCCGTTGGAGGGCGCCGCCGCGAACATGGCCGACATCACGGCCCGTTACGGCAAACCCTGTCTGATCGCCGAGACCGGATACCCGTTCACGCTGGACAGCGAGGACGCGACCAACGACATCATGAACAGCCCTGCCCAGCTCACCGACGGCTACCCCGCCACACCGGAGGGCCAGGCCGCCTGGATGCGGGCCGTCGCCGACCTCGCGGCCGCGGTCCCCGGCAAGCAGGGCCTCGGCTACTGCTACTGGGAAGGAGCCTGGACCTACCGCGCGGGCAGCGGCTGGAACGAACAGGACCCGGCATCGGGCAACGCCTGGGAGAACCTCGCGCTGTTCGACTTCGATGACAGGGAACTGCCCGCCCTGAAGGCCCTGGGACGCTACCGCGGCTGACCCGGCTGACCCGGTTGACCGGCTGACCCGGCAGGCGCGGCTGGCCCGGTTGGCCCGGCTGACCTGGCAGGCCCGGCTGACCCTGCCGTCCCTGCCTGACGGACCCGGCCCGACCGGGTCCGTCGGTCCTGTCGGTCCCGCCCGGCCCGTCTGATCCTGCCCCGGGCGGTCCGGCCGACCCGGCCGGCCACGCCGACCTCTTCGGCCGTACCCGGGAAGCCTGCCGGGACCCCCGCACCGCGTCGTCCGCACCCCGCACCCCCGCACCCTCGCACCCTCGCGCGCCCACCCCGCACCCCCGCACCGGAAGGAACCCCATGCGTCGTCGCGCTCTGCTCAAGGCCGCCGTTGCCACCGTGGCCGCCCCTGCCGTTCTCAGTGCCCTCGCGACCCCGGCCTCCGCCGCCACCGCCCTGTCGGTCCGCGGCATCGACATCTCGTCCCTGCCCAAGTCCGAGGCGCTGGGCGGGGTCTACTACTCGTCGAGCGGGACCCGGACCGACGCCGTGGCGCTCATGGCCACCGCCGGTGTCAGCCACGCCCGGCTGAAGGTCTGGGTCAACCCGGCCGACGGGTACAACAACAAGGCGAAGATCCTCCCGCTGGCCCTCAGGCTGAAGGCGAAGGGCATCAAGCTGCTCGTCGACTTCCACTACTCCGACACCTGGTGCGACCCGGCCAACCAGGCGAAGCCGGCCGCGTGGTCGTCGTACTCCGTCGCGCAGCTGTCCACGGCCGTCTACAACCACACCGCCGACGTCCTCGGTGCCCTCGTGGCCCAGGGCACCCCCGCGGACCTGGTGCAGATCGGCAACGAGATCAACGGCGGCATGCTCTGGCCGACCGGCGACTGGAACAACCTGGACAGCCTGGCCACGTTCCTCAAGTCCGGCATCAGCGCCGCCCGCGCCACCACCTCCGGCGTCCGCACGGTCCTGCACCTGTCCAACGGCGGCGACCAGAGCCTTTACCAGTGGTTCTTCGACGCCATGAAGGCACGCGGCGTGGCCTGGGACGTCATCGGCCTGTCCTTCTACCCGTACTGGCACGGCACCCTCGCCGAGCTCTCCGCCAACCTGGCGTTCGTCACCGCCCGGTACGGCACCCCCGCCCTCGTCGCCGAGACCGCCTACCCCTGGACCCTCACCGGCAAGGACGGCTTCGCCAACCTGGTCAGCACCTCCAGCCAGCTCACGTCCGGCTATCCGGCCTCGTCCGCCGGCCAGAACGCCTGGGTCAGGGCGGTCGCCGACACCGTCGCGGCCACCCCGAACGGCATGGGGCTCGGCTACGTCTACTGGGAGGGCTTCTGGACGGCCGTCACCGGCAACGGCTGGGACCCGACCGACCCGTCCTCCGGCAACAACTGGGAGAACCAGGCCCTGATCGACTACAGCAACAAGGCCCTGCCCGCGCTGTCCTCGATCGGCTCCTACCGGGCCTGAGCACCCCGAGGGCGCCTCCCCGACGAGGCGCCCTCCCTCGCCCTCCCGCCCTCTGGCCACCCCGCCCGCCCGTCAAGGAAGTTCATGTCCTTCTCCTACGTCGAAGACTTCGCCCCGGGTACCGGCACGCTCCCGCCGCGCGCCCACTACGCCGCCTCGGACGCGGCCCGTCTCTCGCTGAACGGTGAATGGCGGTTCCGGCTCTCTCCCACGGCGGATTCCGAGGACGAGTCGTTCGCCGTACCCGGACACGGGGCCGAGGACTGGGCGCGGATCACGGTGCCGGGTCACTGGGTCCTCCAGGGCGAGGACGGCGCGTACGGCCTGCCCGCCTACACCAACCACCTCTACCCCTTCCCGGTGGACCCGCCGCGGGTGCCCACCGGGAACCCGACCGGCGACCACCTGCACACCTTCGACCTGCCGGTGGGCTGGCCCCGGGACGGGGACGCGGTGCTCCGCTTCGACGGCGTGGAGTCGTGCGCCCGCGTCTGGCTCAACGGCGCACTCCTCGGCGACTTCAAGGGCAGCCGGCTGCCGCACGAGTTCACGGCCGGGCACCTGCTGAAACCGGCCGGGAACGTGCTGGCCGTCCGCGTCCATCAGTGGTCGTCCGGCTCGTACCTGGAGGACCAGGACCAGTGGTGGCTGCCGGGCATCTTCCGGGACGTGACGCTGCTGCACCGGCCGCCGGGCGCGGTCGGGGACTTCTTCGTCCACGCCTCGTACGACCACACGGCCGGAACCGGGACGCTGCGGGTGGACAGCGACGTCGCGGGGCGGGTGACGGTGCCGGAGCTCGGCGTCGACGCGGTGACGGGGGAGTCCGTGACCGTGTCCGTCGAGCCGTGGACGGCCGAGACGCCCCGGCTGTACGACGGTGTCCTGGCGGCCCCCGGCGAACAGGTCCCGCTGCGCATCGGATTCCGTACCGTGGCGGTCGAGGACGGGCTGATCAAGGTCAACGGACGCGCCGTCCTCTTCCGGGGCGTCAACCGGCACGAGTGGCATGCGCGGACGGGCCGCACCCTCGACCCGGAGACCATGCGCGAGGACGTGACGCTGATGAAGCGCCACAACATCAACGCCGTCCGTGCCTCCCACTACCCGCCGCACCCCGACTTCCTCGACCTGTGCGACGAACACGGTCTGTGGGTGATCGACGAGTGCGACCTGGAGACCCACGGCTTCGTCGAGCAGGACTGGCGCGACAACCCCGTCGACGACGACCGCTGGACCCCCGCGCTGCTGGACCGGGCCGCCCGCATGGTCGAGCGCGACAAGAACCACCCCTCGGTGATCATCTGGTCGCTCGGCAACGAGGCCGGCACCGGCCGCGGCCTGACCGCCATGGCGGAGCAGATCCGCGACCGCGACCCGGACCGCCCGATCCACTACGAGGGCGACCCGAGCTGCCGCGACACGGACCTGTACTCCCGGATGTACGCCACCCACGAAGAGGTCGAGCGCATCGGCCGCGGCCTGGACGGCGGCACGGACAAACGCCGCGGGCTCCCCTTCGTCCTGTGCGAGTACGCCCACGCGATGGGCAACGGACCGGGCGGACTGGCCGACTACCAAAGGCTGTTCGAGGCGTACCCCCGTAACCAGGGCGGCTTCGTCTGGGAGTGGATCGACCACGGCCTGCGGCACGCGACGTACGGCTACGCCTACGGCGGCGACTACGGCGAGGAGCTGCACGACGGGAACTTCGTCTGCGACGGGCTGCTCTTCCCCGACCGCACCCCGTCCCCCGGCCTGGCCGAGTTCAAGGCGGTGATCGCCCCGGTCCGGATCGAAGGCCCCGCCGAGGGACGTGACTCCGTACGGATCTCCAACCTCTACGACTTCCGCGGCCTTTCGCACCTGGCCTTCGAATGGTCCTACCGGGTCGACGGGAAGAAGACGGCCGGCGGCCCGCTCCCGGTACCGGCGCTGGCCCCAGGAGCGAGCGCCGAAGTGACCCTCCCGCCGCGGCCCGCGCCGGGCGCCGCGGCAGGCGAGCAGATCTGGACCGTGCGGGCCCTGGAGGACGGCCACGAGGTGGCGTCCGGCCAGGTGACGGCCGTGGCCCGCGGCCCGCTGCCGCCGGTGCACGGTGCCCGCCCGCGGCGGGACACCCGCCGGATCACGCTCGGCCCGGCCACGTTCGACGCCCGCACTGGCGGCCTGCTCACGATCGGGGGGATCGAGCTGCGGTCCGGCCCCCGTCTGGACGTGTGGCGCGCCCCGACGGACAACGACAACGGTGCGGACTGGCAGCCCCGCCTCCAGTACGGGCAGCACTGGCGCAGGCTGGGGCTGCACCGGATGCACCACCGCCTGGATGCGGTGGAGGTGACGGACGAGGCGCTGACCGTACGCACCCGGGTCGCGCCGGCCGCCCGTGACCTCGGCCTGGCCACGGTCCACCGGTGGACCTCGGACGGCGACCGGCTCCGCCTGACGGTGCACGTCACCCCCGAGGGCGACTGGCAGGTGCCGCTGCCGCGGCTCGGGGTACGTCTCGGCCTGCCCGGCTCGGCGCACGCGGTGCGCTGGTACGGCGGCGGCCCGGGCGAGGCGTACCCGGACAGCCGGGCGGCCTCCCGGCTCGCGCGCCGGGACAGCGACGTGGACGCGTTGCAGACGCCGTACGTCCGGCCGCAGGAGAACGGCGCCCGAGCCGACGTGCGCTGGGCCGAGATCGGTGGCCTGCGGATCGAGGGCGAGCCGGAGTTCTGGTTCTCCGCGCGCCGCTGGACCAGCGAGCAGCTGGACGCGGCCCGGCACCTCAGCGACCTGGTGCCGGGCGACACGGTGTGGGTCCACCTGGACCACGGCCTGACGGGTGTCGGATCGCAGGCCTGCGGCCCCGGCCCGTTGCCGCAGGACCTGTTGCGGGCGGAACCGGCACAGTTCTCCCTCACGTTCCGGGAGCTGTGACCGCGGGTCCGGGAGGTCCGGACGGGCACCGCGGGCGCCGATAAATGGTCTGTACCTATTGACGAGTTGGTCCAGACCAATTAGTTTCCCCTGTGCTCCATGGCACCAAGTGCACCCGCTCCCCCCGAGGACCGCCTCACCGGTCCCAGTCCCCAGGGAGAACCATGTTCGAGCACATGCCCCTCAGACGGAGAACGGCGACTGCACTGCTCGCCGTTCTCGCCCTCCTCCTCGCCCTGCTGTCCCTCCAGACCGGCCCCGCGCACGCGGCGGGCAAGCTGACAGCGACCTTCACCTCGGCCGACAACGGCCCGTGGTGGAAGGGGACTTACATCCTGCGCAACGACACCGACACGGCCGTCACCGGCTGGAGCCTTGAATTCGACCTGCCCGCCGGCGTCGCGATCAGCTCCTCGTACAACGGCACCGTCACCACCCAGGGCAGCCACCTCACCGCGGTCAACGCCCACTACAACGGCACGGTCGCCGCACACGGCACCACCGAGCCGTACAGCTTCTGGTTCGTCGCCACCGGCCCGATCACGGCGCCGACCGGCTGCCGGATCAACGGCGACAAGTGCGACGGCTCCGCGGACGCCCCGCCCGGCGCGCCCGGCGGGCTGAAGCGTACGGACGTCACCGCCCGCACCGCCTCACTGGCCTGGACGGCCGCCGCCGCGGGGGACTTCCCCGTCGCCTCGTACGACATCCTGGCCGGCGGCAAGGTGGTGGGATCGGCCACCGCGACGACCTCCGCCACGGTCACCGGCCTCACCCCCGCCACCGCGTACTCCTTCACCGTCCGGGCCAAGGACACCCGGGGCAACACCTCCGCCGAGAGCGCCCCGCTGGCCGTCACCACCGTCGACCCGGCCACCGACACCTCCCCGCCGACGGCCCCCGGTGCCCTGCGCGCCACCGCGACCGACTCCTCGTCCGTCACGCTGGCCTGGACCGCCGCGACGGACAACCAGCGGGTCGCCGCGTACGACCTCTACCGCGGCTCCGCCCTGGCCACCACGGTCTCCGGCACCACGACCACCGCCACCATCGGCGGCCTGTCGCCCTCGACGTCGTACACCTTCACGGTCAAGGCCCGTGACGCGGCCGACAACGCCTCGCCCGCGAGCAACACCCTCACGGTGAAGACCGACGACATCGTCGGTGCGGGCAACTACGCGAAGGTCGGCTACTTCGTCCAGTGGGGGATCTACGGCCGCCAGTACTTCGTCAAGAACCTCCACGACTCCGGCGCCGCCGGAAAGCTCGACATCGTCAACTACGCCTTCGCCAACATCGACCCCAACAACCTCACCTGCCTGAACGGCGTCACCAAGGGCACCACGGCCGACCCGCAGGACCCCGAGCAGGGCACCGGCGCCGGTGACGCGGACGCCGACTACACCCGCCCGTTCAGCGCAGCCCAGTCCGTGGACGGGGTGGCGGACGACGGCTGGGGCAAACTGCGCGGCAACTTCAACCAGTTGAAGAAGCTGAAGAAGCTGCACCCGAACCTCAAGATCGTGGTCTCGCTCGGCGGCTGGACCTACTCGAAGTACTTCTCCGACGTCGCCGCCACCGACGCCGCCCGCAAGAAGTTCGTCTCCTCCTGCATCGACATGTACATCAAGGGCAACCTGCCCGAGTACGGCGGAGCCGGCGGCCCCGGCACCGCGGCAGGCATCTTCGACGGCTTCGACATCGACTGGGAGTGGCCGGGCACCGGCACCGGACACCCGGGCAACCACTACTCCCCGGACGACAAGGGCAACCTCACCCTGCTGCTCGCCGAGTTCCGCAAGCAGCTGGACGCGCTCGGCGGCGGACACCGCCTCCTCACCGCCTTCACCCCTGCCGACCCGCAGAAGATCGGTGAGGGCTGGGAACTGGGCAAGGTCTTCGACTCCCTCGACGTGGCCAACGTCCAGGGCTACGACTTCCACGGCTCAGGCAGCGACAACTCCTGGGAACCGAACCGCACCGGCCACCAGGCCAACCTCTACACGGACGCGCAGGACCCGTACGACTTCCACTTCAGTGCGGACGCCGCCATCAAGGCGTACACGGACGCGGGCGTCGAACCCCGCAAGCTGACGCTCGGCATCCCGTTCTACGGGCGCGGCTGGCAGAGCGTCACCGACGGCGGGGCGGCGGGCGAATGGCAGCCCGCGGGCGGCGCGGCCCCTGGCCAGTTCGCCGAGGAGGCCGGGACCCGGGGCTACTCCAACCTCATCGGCGCGTACCCGACGATGACGGTCCACCACGACGAACAGTCGGTGTCCACGTACGGCTACACCGGCAACCAGTGGTGGTCCTTCGACGACACCTGGTCCATCGGCAAGAAGACGGCCTATGTGAAGGACAAGGGTCTGCTCGGCGTCATGGTCTGGGAGATGTCCGGGGACACACCGCAGGGCACGCTGATGGGTGCGCTCGACACCGGGCTCAAGTAGCGCCACCGGTAACGGACCGGCCGGCGACGATGGGCACCGGGACCCGTTCGTCGCCGTACTTCGTCCGTACGCCCTCCATGCCGAGCGA